>CAZMKY010000613.1:0-1690 GCA_964566835.1 uncultured Rhodobacterales bacterium | reverse complement strand
ATGAGAACCGACGGCATCGACATGGCCCCGGAAGCTGTGACTGACGCGCGTGATGCGATCAAATCTAAGTTCGGCGACAGCTATCTGCCAGACAGCCCTCGCATGTACAAAAACAAGGCGAAAAACGCTCAGGAAGCGCATGAGTGTATTCGCCCCACGGAAATGAGCGTTTCAACCGAGGACGCCAAAATCGCCGACGCCGATCAACGCAAGCTCTACGACCTCATCTACAAACGCACAATGGCGAGCCAAATGGCCGCGGCACGGCTTGAGCGCACGACGGCGGACATCGGATCTGCGGACGGGCAAGTCATGCTGCGCGCAAATGGCCAAGTCAGGTTGTTTGACGGCTTCCTTGCAATTTACGAAGAAGGCAAAGACGACGCGGGTGTAGATGAGGACGATAAGCGCCTGCCGCAACTCGCAGAAGGCGAGGCTGCAGGCAAGGACAGCGTAACGCCAGAACAGCATTTCACCCAACCGCCCCCGCGCTATACCGAAGCGACGCTGGTGAAGCGGATGGAAGAGCTTGGCATCGGGCGTCCGTCCACCTATGCCTCTATCGTGACGACGATCCAAGATCGCGGCTACGTCGAGAAAGAGAAAAACCGCCTGATCCCACAGGATAAGGGTAGACTGGTGACGGCTTTCCTTTCGAACTATTTCCGTAAGTACGTCGGCTATGACTTCACGGCCCAACTTGAAAACCAACTGGACGAGGTCAGCGCGGGCGACGCAAACTATAAAGTCGTACTTGGCAATTTCTGGCGAGACTTTTCAGCAGCGATTGCTGAGACATCAGAGCTTCGGATCACCGACGTTCTAGAGAAAATCAATGAAGTGCTGGAACCGCACCTTTTCCCGCGCAACGAAGACGGCACCGACCCTCGCCTTTGCCCCAATTGCGGTGCTGGGCGCTTATCAATGCGCACGGCCAGATCAGGCGGCGCCTTCATCGGATGTTCCAACTACCCAGAATGTCGCTACACACGCCCCTTCGGCCCACCCAACCCAGAAGCAGAAGCTTCCGCCATTCCGCCAGAAGGCAAACTTCTTGGTGAGGATGCCGGTGATCAAATCTGGGTGCACAAAGGCCGCTTTGGCCCATACGTCCAGCGCGGAGAGGTTTCTGACGAGAACAAGAAGCCACCTCGCCAGTCGATCCCGAAGGAATGGCCACCTGAAGAGGTCGAACTAGAAACGGCAGTCAAACTACTGGCATTACCGCGTGAGTTAGGCCCCCACCCCGAAGACGGGATCATGGTCTGGTCCAACATCGGACGCTATGGTCCTTATCTCAAGCACGCGCCATCGACATCTGACCGCGGCGGAACCAACGCCAACCTTGAGTCCCTCGAAGAAGTTTGGACGGTCGGCATGAACCGCGCCGTGCAACTACTGGCCGAAAAGGTCGCAAGCCGTGGTGGTCGCGGCCGTGCTGCGAAGCCAATCAAAGAGCTGGGCGAACATCCAGAGGCCGGTGGACCAGTGGGCGTCTATGACGGCAAATACGGGCCCTATGTGAAATGGGAAAAGATCAACGCGACGATCCCCGACACCATAACACCCGATGACATCACGCTGGAAAAAGCTGTTGAGCTCATCGCCGAGCGCGCAGCAAAAACCGGTAAGAAAGTCGCGAAGAAAAAAGCACCTGCAAAAAAGAAAAAGCCCGCAGCAAAGAAGAAAT
>CAZMKY010000612.1:0-5753 GCA_964566835.1 uncultured Rhodobacterales bacterium | reverse complement strand
GTGCCGAAGTTGCGGTCTGTCAGAAGCATGGTGATGGCACCGGCCAGAACCGGCAGCGCCAGAAGGATCAACCACGCGGTCACGAAGATCGACCATGCAAACAGCGGCACCTTGAACAGCGTCATGCCCGGTGCGCGCATGTTCAGGAAGGTCGTGATCATGTTGATCGCGCCAAGGATCGACGATGCACCAGAGACGTGCACGGCGAAGATCGCAAGGTCCATCGACCAGCCACCTTCCGTCGTCGACAATGGCGGATAGAGCACCCAGCCGACGCCAGAGCCCGGCTGGCCATTGCCGCCGGGGCTAAGAACAGAGGCGATGGCAAGCGACGTGCCCGCAACATAGAGCCAGTAGCTCAGGTTGTTCATCCGCGGGAAGGCCATGTCCGGTGCGCCAATGTGCAACGGCATGAAATAGTTGCCAAAACCGCCGAACAGCGCCGGGATCACCACGAAGAACATCATCAGGATGCCGTGGCCGGTGATCAGAACATTCCAGAGGTGCCCGTTCGGCGTACAATTCGCAACTTCCGTCGCGAACATGCGTGCGCCTTCCATGCACATGTACTGAACGCCCGGGTCTTTCAGTTCCATCCGCATGTAGACCGTGAAGGCCACAGCGATGAAGCCCACGAAAGCGGACGTGAAGAGGTACAGAATACCGATATCTTTGTGGTTCGTGGACATGAACCAGCGCGTGAAGAAGCTGCGCTCGTCGTGTCCCTCGTGCCCGTGGGCAGCGGCGTCGGCCATGGATGTCTCCTGATTCCCGATCTGTTCCTTCCCGGACTCGCAATCCGGGTGTTGCAGAGGTTCTAAAAGAGCTGACCCCAAGGGGCAACACGCGACACGCATTCGAAGATGGTAAAAATCGTCACAGGTCGGGCGGTTGGCGTGGCTCCAAGCTCGCCAGGGGTGGGATGAGATTTCCCGTGACCAGACGCGTCAGAATTCGTGGAATCGGTGGAATCTGCGACAGCGGAGCGAGGAAGCGGTCGCGCAGCATCGGCAGGACCCGGCTTTCGGATTGGTATTGCGGTGTGAACGCGCGGCTCATCCCTTGGTAGAGCAAGACGTGCCAGCGCCGCGACCGCGTGAAATGCTGAAGTGCTTCGTCCAGCGGCCACCTTCGCAGTGCCAGCCTCAAGGCACGCGCATCCAGCATCGCCATATTGGCACCTTGTCCAAGTTGCGGGCTCGCCCGATGCGCTGCGTCACCAATGTGAACCAGGGCGCCATTTGTGTTTTTCTTCAATGTTCCATGGGTATAGGACGCAAAGCTCATTTGGTCTGGATCGGTGATGCTGGCAAAGAATAACCCCGCCTCGGGCCAAAGCTCCGCCACCTCTGCCTGCCACGCCGCAATGCCCTTGGCCCGCCAGTCATCGTAGCTATCGCGTGGCAAGCTCCAGAAAATCGTGGCGCTTTCGGTGTCGTCGTCGGGCCGTGTACCAGAGGGCATGACGCCCACCATCCGGTCAGCGCGGCGGTAGCGTTGGCACAGGCGGCCTTTCGGAATGTGCGCTTCTTCCGGCCAGGGTACGGTCGCCCAAAGCGCGCCAAATGGCAGTGCGCGCGCCTTCATTTCGGACAATTGACTGTTAACACCTGAGGCATCCACGATCAGATCAAAGGGCTTCGAGACATCGCCGTTTGCAAATTTGACACGATCTGGCCCGACCAGGCGCGCGACAGCGGCGTCGGTGACAAGTGTTGCCCCTGCACGGCACGCCGCATCATGGACCGCGCGGAACAGGGCAGGGCGTTGAATGGCCAGCCCAAACACGTCACCGCCATCGGGACCATAGTCCACGCTGAGAACCGTGCGCCCATGCTCGACTTCGTCACCTTGCATGCGCCAGATCGGCCGCCCATGCGAGAGAGCGTCTTCCAGCGCCCCGACTGAGCGCAACACGCTTTGCCCGACAGGTTGGATGACGAGGCCGGAGCCCACAGGCCGCGGGGATTTGAAGGCATCAAAGATGACGACAGAATGACCGTCGGCCGCCAGACCCGCAGCCGCGGTCAGCCCGCCGATACCGGCGCCCACGATGGCTATGCGAAGATCCTGAGGCATGACTGGAAAACTGACAGCATTTCTTGCGGGCAGACAGTGTTCGTTCTGTCGCGGTGACACGTCATCCGTTCGCGGCAGCTTGGACAAAAAAAACGGGCCCCGGAGGGCCCATTTTCTGTTTCCAGGCGTGGTTTACTCGGCCGCATGTTGCGGCGTGTCGTCGGGCGCGTCCGTGGTGGCGGCCTCGTCACTGCCATCCACAAGACTTTCTGCGAGTCCCGCGACGCCATTTTCCATGGAGACGCCCAGTTCCTGGCCGAGTTTCTTGAGCGCGGGAAGTTGCACGGCCATGCCCATAATCGAATCGAGCGCTTGGTTCACGGGCGGCTTGTCGCCGCCACCGCCCCCTGCGGCCCCGGGCATCCCGTTCATGCCGCCGACATGGTGGATCTTGATCGAGTCGATCTTCTCCGCCGGCTTGACCATTTGCGCAACGATCTCGGGAAGCTTCTCCAGTCGCGCCAAGGCGATCTTCATGTTCACGATCTCTTCCGCGATCGCGTTCTCGGCCTCGACGATGGCACGGCGACCCTCGGCTTCTGCCAGAAGGTCGGCCTTCTTGGCGTCGGCACGGATCGTTAGCGCATCTGCGTCTGCGCGCGCTTCTTCGCGGGCCGCATCTGCACGGTCCTGCGCGGCGTCCTTCTCGGCCTGAGCCGACAAACGGATGCGCGTGGCCTCTCGCTCTGCTTCACGCTCCGCCTCGATCAGGGCAATGCGCTTCTGGCGTTCCGCTTCAGCAACCGAACGCGCCGTTTCGATGGCTTCGTTGGCCTTCTTCGCCTCGGCGCGGGCAGTGTCCGCGCTTGCGCGTGCCTTCGATTCCTCTTCGGACTTTTGCGCGATGATGATCTGACGCTCTTGGTCGGCGACTTCCAGTTCGCGGTCGCGGTTGATCTCGGCTTCGCGGATTGCACGTTCACGTGCGATGTCAGATGCGCGAATGGCCTCTTCCCGCTTGATCCGAGCCTGTTCTTTCTCGCGCTCGGCGTCCTCGCGACGACGCGCGATCTCGGCTTCCTGAGCGGCTTCCAGCGTTTCGATCTCTTGGCGCTGGGCGATCGCTGCCTGACGCTCGTCCTGTTCGATCTTCAGCTTCAGGCGCTCTGCTTCCATGGCTGCACGGCGCACGGCAACGTCGGCATCTGCGTCGATCTCGGCCCGTTCTTTCTTGGACAGCGCGATCACCTCGGCCAACTTGCGCATACCAACCGCGTTAAACGCGTTGTTTTCGTCCAGCGCTTCAAAAGGCGTCTGGTCCAGTGCAGTCAGCGAGACCGATTCAAGCTCCAGACCGTTCTTCAACAGGTCTTCGGACACTGCATTTTGAACCTCTTGAACGAACTCGGCGCGGTTTTCATGAAGTTCGTCCATGGTCATCTGAGCGGCCACGGCCCGCAGACCGTCCACCAGCTTACCCTCGATCATGTCGCGCAGTTGATCGACGAAGAAGGTCCGGTCGCCCAGCGTCTGTGCGGCGCGGCTGATGCCGTCTTCGGTCGCATTCACGCTGACGTAGAATTCAACGCCGACGTCCACGCGCATTCTGTCCTTGGTGATCATGGCGCCTTCACCGTGGCGCTGCACCTCCAAACGAAGCGTTTTCATGTTCACAGGGCTGATCTCATGCAGAAGGGGCACGACGATCGTTCCGCCATCCATGATGACCTTTTTGCCGCCAGCACCCGTCTTGACGAGGCTGACCTCGCGCGTGGCGCGCCGATAAAGGCGGCCCAGGACAAGACCCACGAATATGAAGAAGCCAATGACGCTTCCCACGATGATCAAAAGTGTCTGAAAATCCATGCATTATCTCCCATTGCGTCGGTTTCGGTTAATGTCTTCCGGTTATTCGTCTGCCCCGAGGGGAACCAGACGATATCCGGTGTCAGCTTGGTGGCGCAGAACCAGCACACGTGTGCCGCGCGGAATTTCGACGTCGTCCTTCAAGGGCTCGGCCCTGAGGTAGTGGATGTTGCCGTGGCGGTCAGTGACTTTGACTTCGCTCGGTGCACCGCGGCGTGCCGTGCCCTGCGTCACGACACCAATCCGGCGGCCAAGATGGCGGGCCGACATGGCCGTCGTCTCGGTTTTGGGCAAGACACGAGCGAAGACCGCTCCGAAGGTTCGGGCAAACCAAATACCGGCAATTGCGGCTGGGACGGACGCGACCATGGCAGGCAGGGGCGCCCAGACGGAGGCCGCCAAGCTTTGCAGGACAACGCCTGAAAGCCCAAAGCCCAGCAGAAGGGCGGCCAGCCAGATCAGCGTCGGCATGCGGCCCATGCCCAACCACGCCGCGGGGCCAGCCGAAGCCAGACCGTCATTCGCGCCTGTCTCAAGCTCGAAATCTGCGTCCAGGTCCGGCGCGTCGAGGTCCAGATCGACGTCGACATCAAAGTCGACATCCATATCCACATCCAGATCAACATCGAGATCCGCATCGGCATCGAGGCCCAGCAGACTGCCGCCCAGAAGCGAAAGCAGCACTTCAAGCGCCAACAGCCCGAACAACAGGGCGAGCGCGACTGTAAACGGGACGTATGGCCCCGAGAGCAAAAGGTCGAACATCATCGGCCTCACAAATTGTATTCCATGGTATACATATGGTGTGTTCACGCCTTCGTTACAAGGGGCGAAAGGCGAGCTTTCGAAAATTATTATTTAAAATTAAATGCTTGAGTTGCTAGGCTGTGTGTCTTTGGCTGCCTCAGTCTGTGAAGCTCTGTGAAAATGTGCGCTTAAGGGCCGTGTCAACATCGCTCATCGTAACAGGCAATCCGAGGTCGACAAGACTGGTGACGCCGTGTTCTCGGATGCCGCACGGCACGATGCCATCGAAGTGGCCAAGATCGGGTTCAACATTGATCGAAAGACCGTGGTAGCTGACCCACTTGGTCAGGCGCACGCCGATGGCCGCGATCTTGTCTTCGCGTGGGGCGCCATCCGGGCCCGGTGGCAATTCCGGGCGAACGACCCAGACGCCCACGCGACCGGCGCGACGTTCGCCTTTCACGTTGAATTCGGCAAGCGTTGCGATAACCCAGTCTTCCATCTGGCGCACAAACTTCCGGACATCACGCCCCCGCGCGGCCACGTCCAGCATGACGTAAGCCACGCGTTGACCCGGCCCGTGGTACGTGTATTGCCCACCCCGCTTGCTGGGATAGACCGGGAACCTGTCCGGATCGACCAGATCGGCGGGGTCAGCCGATGTCCCGGCGGTGTAAAGCGGCGGATGTTCAACCAGCCAGATGGCTTCGTCTTCAGTGCCCGCACGAATCGCGGCCGCCCGCGCTTCCATGGCCGCGGTGGCCTTGTCGTAATCCGTCAGTCCATCACTGGTCAGCCACGTCACCATATCGGCGATCCTTCAGCACGATTGGCTGATCTGGTGCCATGAAACCAAAGGCAGACGCAACGTCGAACGGTTCTTCCAAAAAGGCCCTTCACATCGCCAGAAAGACGGGCTAGACCGCCGCTACCCAAGCCGGGACAGAGTGCGGTCGTGGCGGAATTGGTAGACGCGCAGCGTTGAGGTCGCTGTGGGGTAACTCCCGTGGAAGTTCGAGTCTTCTCGACCGCACCAACTTTTCAGACATCTGGATCAAGACCGTCACTTGGCATGCGGATCGCGCCAAGTGTCTTGGCCCGATCGCGTGGCGTGCCGTCAG
>CAZMKY010000611.1:0-5433 GCA_964566835.1 uncultured Rhodobacterales bacterium | reverse complement strand
CCCGGCAGCCAGACCTCGATGTCGAAGGTCCGCCGAGCGCCAAAACCCATGTCGCCCGAGCAAAGAATGACCGTCCGATAGGCAAGGCCGAGACGTTGCAAGATACCCTCGGCGCAGCCAACCATGCGGTCCTGTTCCGCGTCGGATTGATCCGGTTTCGTCACCGACACCATTTCGACTTTTTCGAACTGGTGCTGGCGGAGCATCCCGGACGTGTCCTTGCCGGCGCTTCCCGCCTCGGACCGGAAACACAGTGTGTGGGCGCAGTAGCGTCGGGGCAGATAGCCTTCATCGACGATGTGGCCTGCAACGATGTTCGTCAGCGTGACCTCGGACGTGGGGATCAGCCACATGCCCTCGTGGGTTTGATAGCTGTCTTCCGCGAATTTCGGCAACTGGCCGGTGCCAAACATCGCCTCGTCCCGAACGAGGACAGGCGTCATCGTCTCGGTCAGGCCGTTTTCTGTCGTGTGGGTGTCCAGCATCATTTGGGCCAGGGCGCGATGCACGCGTGCAATTGCGCCGGACAACAACACGAAACGGCTGCCCGAAAGCTTGGCGGCCGTTTCAAAGTCCATCCCCGGCTTCACGCCATCAATGTCGAAATGCTCTTTCGGCTGAAACGAAAACGTGGGCGGCGTGCCCCAGCGGCGCAGTTCCACGTTGTCGTTTTCGTCTTCGCCTTCAGGCACGTCATCGGCGGGAAGGTTCGGCAAGCTCATCAGCATGTCGCGCAAGCGCACGTCTTCGGCTTTCGCTTCATCTTCGAGACGTGCGATTTCGTCCTTCTTTTCCGTCATCAACGCACGAAGGCGCTCAAACTCGGCATCGTCACCGCGCGCTTTGGCGGCGCCAACTTCTTTGGAGGCGGCGTTGCGTTCTGCCTGAGCAGCTTCGGCGGCCGTGATCTTGGTCCGGCGCGCCTCATCGATAGAGAGGATGGCCTCGCTCAAGCCCGAAAGGCCACGACGGGCCATGCCTGCATCAAAAGCGGCGGGGTTTTCGCGAATGGCACGAATATCATGCATAAGAGGCGCTCCTTTATCTCGGGCGCTCTCTAACGCAGGGCGGAAGGCTTTGGAAGACGCCCCGCACGCGGGTGCAGGGCGTCTGCTACATTATTCAGCAGCGACCGGTGCCGTGCGCTTTTCCCAAGCGAATTTCTGCATCACCTGATCCACAGGCGTTTGGGCCAGGTGGTTGGTGTAGTTCGACATGACCTTTTGCGCGATGCCCAGAACGACTTCCAGGATCTGTTGGCGCGTGAAGCCGGCTGCGAGGAACGTCTCAACCTGCGCGTCGGTCACATCGCCACGCTGGCGGACCATTTGCAGGACAAAGGTGCGAAGCGCTTCGAGGCGGTCGTTCGGCAGCGGTGTCTCATCACGGAGCGCATTCGTAATCTCGTCATCCACCTTCATCATCTTGGCAATGCCAGTGTGGGCCGGGACACAGTAGTGGCACGAATGTTCGACGTTGATGGTCTGCCAGACGACGGTCAGTTCGTCGGCGTCAAAACTGGTTTCCTGCGCAAAGAGGCGATGCAGCTGCTGGTAGCCGTCCAGAAGCGCCGGCGATTCTGCCATGACGGCGTGCAGGCCCGGCAGGCGGCCAAACGCGGCCTGTGATTTCGCGATCAGAGGCTGGGAGGCCTCGGGTGCGGTTTCTGCGGTGTGGATCGTGAAGTCAGTCATGGTCGCGCCTTTCTTGAGCGATTGTTCAATAATGGGTGACTTAGCTTTACTTGAACGATCACTCAAGATATAAATTGAGCGATCACTCAAGTGTGAGCGGAGAGGCAGATGGCACGCAAAGCGGGCTTTGAACGGAGACAGATTCTCGAACGCGCCAGAGATCTTTTCTGGCGCAAGGGATATCACGCGACATCCATGAAGGATCTGGAGGTCGCCTTGGACCTGCGTCCGGGGTCGATCTATGCGGCCTTCGGCTCCAAGGAAAAGCTCTATGCAGAAGCCTTGGAGGTCTATGCAGAGGGCACGCGATCAGAGGCTTTGGCAACCATGCAAGCTGCACCGTCGGCACTGTCGGGCCTGGCCGAACACGTGCGCGCCTTGGGCCGCGTCGGAGAGCGTGACTTGCCATCCAACGCCTGCATGCTTGTGAAAACCGTTCTGGAAGTGCCTGAAGATTCAAACCTTTTGCGAAAGACGGCAGAAGACTTGCTATCCAAGGCCGAGGCTGCATTCACCGAACAGTTCCGCAAGGCGAAAGCTGCAAGGGAGCTTCCCGCGGATGCAGACCCGGTTCGCTTAGGGCGCCGGTATCAGGCCGATGTGATCGGTCTTAGGGCCTATGCGCAGCGCAGCGGGTCGTCAGAAGCCGTGGCTCTTTTGGCGGAAGATATTGCCTTGGGCGTTGAAGGACTTCGCGCGACATCCTGACTGGCCTCGGTTGCTTGCCTTGTCTGAACACCAGAGTTAGGGTCCGCGCCAATCCAAATGGGCTGTCAGGCAGCCCCCCTTCGAGAAGAGGTTTAACCGATGTTTGTCACGCCAGCCTACGCGCAAGCGGCCGGTGGGGCAGGCGGCGCTTTCGTTCAGATCGTGCCCCTGATCCTGATCTTCGCAATCATGTACTTCCTGCTGATCCGTCCGCAGCAAAAAAAGCTGAAAGAGCATCAGGCGATGGTTGCAGCATTGCGCCGCGGTGACCAAATCGTCACGCAGGGCGGTCTGATCGGCAAAGTCACCAAGGTCAAAGACGAAGGTGAGCTGGAAGTCGAAGTGGCAACTGGTGTGAATGTGCGCGTCGTGAAGAATACGGTTGCACAAGTTCTCTCGAAGACCGAGCCCGCGGGTAACTAAGGGGGCTTCATGCTCACCATTGAGACGTGGAAGCGGGTTCTGATCTGGCTCGTCTGTGCGGCCGGTCTGTGGTTCGCTTTTCCGAATGCGTTTTACACGCAGGTTGAATCGCACAACGACGCCGTCAAGGTGATCGAAGCCGAAGGCGCTTCGCCCGAACTGACGGCGGCGGCATCGTCATGGCCTGATTGGGCGCCCAATTCGCTGGTCAATCTTGGCCTCGATCTGCGGGGTGGTGCGCATCTTCTGGCCGAGGTCAAGCTGGACGATGTTTACGCGGATCGTATGGACGGCTTCTGGCCGGAAATTCGAAACGAGTTGCGCGATCTCAGGGATCAGATCGGCACGACACGTCGCCAGAACAGCCCGCCAGATCAATTGCGAATCCGCGTCTCGAACCCCGACGGTGTCGGCGTCGCCATGCAAGCGATCCGGGATCTTGCGCAGCCCGTCGTCAGCCTGACCGGGGCCTCTGGATCGAACATCGACGTCACGGCTGATGGTGACGTGATCACGGTCCAACTCTCAGAAGCGGAGCGTGCTGCAACCGACAACCGGACGATGCAGCAGTCGCTGGAAATCATCCGCCGCCGTGTCGACGAAGTCGGCACCCGCGAACCCACGATCCAGCGGCAGGGAACGGACCGTATCCTGATTCAGGTGCCGGGCATTGGTTCTGCCGAAGAACTGAAGGCCATCATCGGAACGACGGCGCGTCTGACGTTCAACCCGGTGATCAATGTGACGTCCGACGGTCAGACCGTGGCGGGTGTCGGGGAATCCGTGCTGCCCTCGCTTGATGAAGACGGCCTGTTCTACATTGTCGACGACGCCTTCGTCGTGTCCGGTGATGAACTGACCGACGCACAGCCGTCTTTCGATCAGAATGGACGCCCCGCGGTCAATTTCCGGTTCAACCCGACAGGAGCGCGGGCTTTCGGTGACTATACGCTGGAAAACATCGGCGCGCCCTTCGCCATTGTCCTCGATAACGAAGTGGTGTCTGCGCCGACCATCCAGGATCACATTCCGGGCGGTTCGGGGATCATCACCGGCAACTTCACGGTCGAGGAATCGACGCAACTGGCCGTCCTCCTGCGCGCAGGTGCCTTGCCTGCCGATCTGACGTTCTTGGAAGAACGGACAATTGGGCCGGAGCTTGGGCAAGACAGCATCAATGCTGGTCGGATTGCCTGCATCGTCGCCTTTGCTGCGGTGCTGGTTTTCATGGTGCTGAGCTATGGTCTGTTCGGGATCTTCGCCAACATCGCGCTTCTGTTGAATGTCGGCCTTCTGTTCGGTGCACTGTCGGCCATTGGCGCGACCCTCACTTTGCCGGGCATTGCCGGGATCGTTCTGACGATCGGTATGGCGGTGGATGCCAACGTTCTGGTGTTCGAGCGTATTCGCGAAGAGCTCAAAACCGCCAGAGGCCCAGCGCGTGCGATCGAACTTGGCTATGAAAAGGCAATGTCGGCCATTGTCGACGCAAACTTCACCACCTTCATGACCGCCGTGATCCTCTTTGCCATGGGCTCTGGCCCGGTGAAGGGCTTCGCTGTCACGCTGGGCATCGGGATCATGACGTCCGTCTTCACGGCGCTCTTTGTGACCCGCTTGATTGTCATCATGTGGTTTGAACGGCGCCGTCCGCGCACGATTGAGGTCTGACATGCGACTAAGACTTGTTCCGCAAGAGACCAATTTTGACTTCTTCCGATTTCGGAAAGTCACGATGGGGGCGTCCATCGTCGCTGTCATCGCATCGATCCTGCTTTGGGTGATGGTCGGACTGAACTTCGGCATCGACTTCCTTGGCGGGACGACCATCCGGACGGACAGCACGAACGAGGTTGTCGTTGCAGACTACCGCGCCGCGCTGGAGCCGCTGGATCTGGGCGATATCTCCATCACCGAGGTTTTCGACCCGACCTTTGCCGAGGATCAGCATGTCGCGATGATCCGCATTCAGGCGCAGGAAGGACAAGAGGCCGTCACGGGTGAGACGATTGAACAGATCAAGGCATCCCTGACCGCAATGGATAGTGAAATCACGTTCCCGTCGGTCGAATCCGTGGGGCCGAAGGTTTCCGGCGAGTTGATCCAGACAGCCGTGATTGCCGTCGCGCTCTCGCTCTGCGCGATCTTGTTCTACATCTGGCTCCGGTTTGAATGGCAGTTTTCTGTCGGGGCCGTCGCCGCCTTGTTCCACGATGTCATTCTGACCATCGGGATTTTCAGCCTGCTTCAGATACGGTTCGATCTGGCCACGATTGCCGCGCTTCTGACGATCGTCGGGTATTCAATCAACGATACCGTTGTGATCTTTGACCGCCTCCGCGAGAACTTGCGGAAATACAAGAAGAAGCCGCTGCAAGAGGTCATGAACCTCAGTGTCAACGAAACGTTGAGCCGGACCTTGATGACATCCGGCACCACGGCGCTGGCGCTGATCGCTTTGCTGGTTCTGGGCGGGGATGTGATCCGGGGCTTTGTCTTCGCGATCCTCTGGGGCGTGATCGTGGGGACCTATTCGTCGATCTTCGTGGCCTCTAGCACGTTGTTGATGCTGGGTGTGAAACGGGATTGGTCGGGCGACAACAAGAAC
>CAZMKY010000610.1:0-1744 GCA_964566835.1 uncultured Rhodobacterales bacterium | reverse complement strand
AAAGTCGATGCCATCAGGGTTCGCGTCGACTTCCTTGTGACCGATCCGGAACAAATCGACGCTTTCCTTGAAGGTGTGGGGTGTCTCAACTTCGATGATCAAGGCTTCGCGGGACAAAGCACGGAACGTCTGGACCATCTCGGTGTCTTCGGTTGCCGCCACATGCGTATGACGTGCGGCATTGGCAATGCGGGACAGAACCGCCGGATCGACGGGTCGCTGGAGATCATAGGGTTCCTTCAGGGTCCGTCGATCAGGTGCGTACCGGAACAATGGATCCGGCGTTACATCTCTCTCTTCAAATGTCGCCACCGCGACGGGTCTTCCATCAAGCCGGGCGGCATCCGATCCCTCGGGGAACAGATCGAAACGGACGTCGAAGCCAGTATGCGATGCGGCCATGCGCATCAGTTCCAGAAAACAGCCAAGCCCGATGACGATCTGGCGGCTGAAGGGATCCGTATGTGGCAACAGACGGTCTGTATCGACCAGCAATGTCACTTGTCCCGGCACCGACAAATCGATCCGCCACGGCTGCCGGTTGTGCGGGTTCGGCGCAAGAATGGCCCAGGACAATGCGTTCATCCGTGCGTCGGCATAGCCCCCCGCCGCTGACCACGGCGCCAAAGCGCGACGCGGTTGCCGCGTGATGGCGAAGCCTGTGCTGGCGGTCGCCGCAACGATCACGCCACCGCCGACCAACGACAGAGTTTGTCTTCTTGAAAGCTTCATGTTCCGAATCTCCATTTAGTTCGATTTCGTATCATGTAGTGCGATGTCGAACTAAATGCAAATCCAAACGGTCGCATTGCACCGCCCGAGACCATTTGGTAACTAAACTTTACCACTTGAGCTCAAAGGAACGTTCATGCCTGTCATCACCAACATCGAAGACCTGAAGCGGAAGTATCGGCGGCGGGTGCCCAAGATGTTCTACGACTACGCAGAATCAGGCAGTTGGACCGAACAGACGTTCCGTGAGAACACATCCGACTTCGACCAACTGCGCCTTCGGCAACGGATCGCGGTCGACATGACGAATCGTTCCACAGCGACCCAGATGGTTGGCGAAGAGGTTGCGATGCCGCTGGCGCTCGCGCCGGTCGGTCTCACCGGCATGCAAAGCGCCGATGGCGAGATCAAGGCCGCCCGCGCTGCCGAGAATTTCGGCGTGCCCTTCTGCCTGTCGACGATGTCCATTTGCTCGATCGAGGATGTGGCCAAGCACACGACAAAGCCGTTCTGGTTTCAGGTCTACACACTGAAAGACGACGACTTCATGAAGCGGCTGATGGAGCGGGCCCGCGATGCCGGATGCTCTGCCATCGTCATCACCGTTGATCTGCAAATTCTCGGGCAGCGCCACAAGGACCTGAAGAATGGCCTTTCGGCGCCACCGAAGCTGACACCCTCCTCCATCGCCAACATGATGACAAAGGTCCCCTGGGGGCTGGAGATGCTGCAAACCCACCGGCGCTTCTTCGGCAATATCGTGGGTCACGCCAAGGGCGTCTCGGACCCCTCCTCGCTCAGCTCGTGGACGGCCGAGGCGTTCGACCATTCGCTCGACTGGGATCGTGTGAAAGAGCTGATGGATATGTGGGGAGGCAAAGTCATCCTGAAAGGCATTCTGGACGTCGAGGATGCCAAGAAGGCCGCAGCGCTCGGGGCCGACGCGATCGTTGTATCGAACCACGGCGGACGGCAACTGGACGGCGCGCTGTCGTCGATCAAGATGCTTGGC
>CAZMKY010000609.1:0-3524 GCA_964566835.1 uncultured Rhodobacterales bacterium | reverse complement strand
GAGAAATTCATCGCCGAAGGCATGACCGAAGAAGACCTCAAGAACATGGCCGAGGTCGACATGGACACGCTGGAGCAGCTTGACGGAGATGTGACCCTGACAGCCGCTGCGGACATGTAAGAAGACGCGAGTGTAACGAGTATCCGGGCCGTCCTTACTGGGCGGCCCTTTTTCTATCCTTGCTTCGGCAGAAACGCCTCAACGGCGGCTTGCGCGATGACAAGTGTTTTTCCGGTATCGGGGTTCGTCACGTTCAGCCCGCCTTCCACTGCAGTGACCGTGGCGCGCCCGCGCGGCAGTTTTTCAGCCAAAGCTACGCAATCGACCTTGTCCGGCTCTGCGACCCCGATTGTGACCTGAATCCGCATCTCTTCATGCGAAAGGCCCGTGGCCTCGAACATTGGAATTGCGGAATGGCGGATGGCGTCTTCGATCGCGCGGGCCGCGGCCTTGGTGTAGTCCATGCCATACTGGTCATTGCCCATGCCCATTTCGATGATGAAGCGTTGGTCGGTCATGACCGCGCCTCCAGTTCGAGCGCGACGGAGATCGCAACGTTGGCAATGACGGTCGGATTCCCGCCGTCCTGGCGTGGCACATCAAGCCCACCCTTTCGCGCGACGACGTCAATCTGGCCATAAGGGAAGACGCCAACGATTTCGCTCGGGTCGATCGCGTCCGGGTCCTGCACGCCGACCTCAACCGTGATCTGCATCTCGGTCTTTTCCTTGCCAAAGAGCTCGGCCAGGTTGATCGAATTGTGCCAAAGCGCGTCCTTCACAGCGCGCACGGCGGCACCCGTGTAGTCTTTTCGGCGAAGCGATGCGCCCATGCCGAATTCGGTCAGTAGTCGTGTTGCGGCCATCCTGCCCTCCTGTCGTCACGTGAGTGATGACAGGTGCCGATAGGGAACTCAACGCGAAGGCGTCGGTTCGTGCCGTCTGAGCCAATTGCGCGCCGATACGGCGGGCTTATCCATTCGTGCGCCTATACGGCGAACTTCCTTATTCGCGCGCCTATACGGCGCGACGCCACCATTCACGCCACTTCGCAATCGCGCGGCGACGGTGACCCGGCCCTTTCAGGGCCAGCTTCAAGACCTCTGCCATTGGTCCACTCTCTCTGCCTCGGTTGGCCCGGGTTGATCCCGGTGCTCTGTCTCAGCGTTACGTGACGCTGGTATGTCAGTGAAAGCCTTTTCGCATCACAATGATGCTATCGCGCGCCAGACGAGTCCTCTGGGTCACAAAAAACGGCGCGGGGTGCGTCCCGCGCCGTCTCTTTCATCAGGTCTGGTCTGAACCTTAGTTCAGGGCGGCGTCCGTAATGGCCGACGTCCAAGCGCCTTCCGGCGTCTCGGTGATGACCGGGTCGGATCCGCCGGCAAGCAGCGTCTCGACCGTGCGGTTGAAGTCTTCTTCGCTGAGCGACCCGTTGGATCCTGCGGTCAGCTTGGCGATTTCGCCCATGATCCGCTTCTGGTGCTTTTCGGTCTGTGCGCCGGTCTCGTCATTGTCGAGTACGATCAGAGCTGCCTCGTCCGGGTTTTCTTCGGCGTATTTCCAGCCCTTCATCGAGGCGCGCACAAAGCGTTCCATCTTGTCGACGAAGGCCGGATCGTCGAGGTTTTCTTCCACGACATAGAGACCGTCTTCCAGCGTTGCGACGCCCTGATCTTCGTACTTGAAGGTCACAAGTTCTTCCGGCGTAACGCCAGCGTCGATGACCTGCCAGTACTCGTTGTAGGTCATGGTCGAGATGCAGTCCGCCTGACGCTGCAAGAGCGGATCGACGTTGAAGCCCTGCTTCAGCACTTCGACAGAGCCTTCGGCCTTGCCATCGGTGCCGATGCCCAGCTGGCTCATCCAGCTGAGGAAGGGGAATTCGTTGCCGAAGAACCAAACGCCCAGCGTGCGGTTGTCGAGGTCAGCAGGCGTCGTGATGCCAGCGTCTTTCCAGCAGGTCAGCATCATGCCCGAAGATTTGAAGGGCTGCGCGATGTTCACCAGCGGCAGACCTTTTTCGCGGGCGGCCAGCGCAGCCGGCATCCATTCGACGACGACGTCGGCACCACCACCGGCAATCACCTGCGTTGGCGCAATGTCAGGGCCACCGGCCTTGATCGTCACGTCGAGGCCTTCCTCGTCGTAGAAGCCCTTGTCGGCGGCCACGTAGTAGCCTGCGAATTGGGCCTGCGTGACCCACTTCAGCTGCAGCGTCACTTCGTCGGCTGCGGCAGCTGCGCTGGCGCTGAAGCCAAGAGCAAGGGCGCTTGTGATCAGGTGTTTCATCTATCGTCTCCCGATTGGTTATTTTCTATGGCTGGGGTGCCAGAACGTGACGGCCCGTTCAGCCAGCACGACAAGACCGTAGGCGACCGTCCCAGTTACAGCCGCCACGGCGATTTCGGCCCAGACGAGGTCGATCGACAAGCTGCCGACCCCGGTTGAGATCCGAAAGCCCATCCCACGGGTGGGAGAGCCAAAATATTCAGCAACGATGGCGCCGATTAGGGCAAGTGTCGTTGCGATCTTCAAGCCATTGAACACGAAAGGCATTGCGGCAGGCAAGCGCAGTTTGAAAAGCGTCTGCCAGTAGCCCGCTGCATAAGTTCTCATCAAATCCTTCTGCATGGCGGTCGTTTCCGCCAGTCCCTGCACGGTGTTCACCAGTAGCGGGAAGAACACCATTACGACGACCACGGCGGCTTTGGAATGCCAGTCAAAGCCGAACCAACCCACAAGGATCGGTGCGATGCCCACAATGGGCAAGGCGGCGACGAAGTTGCCGATGGGCAAAAGCCCGCGTGTCAGAAACGGGGAGCGGTCGATCATGATCGCTGTCCCGAATGCGGCTGCCGCGCCAATCAGGAAGCCCGACAGGGCCCCCTTCAGAACCGTTTGCGTGAAGTCTTCCCAAAGCGTTCCGGTCTCAGCCGCGAAGCGGGCCGCGATATCCGTGGGCGCAGGCAGAATGACCGGAGACACCTCCAGCCCGCGCACCAGCCCCTGCCAGAGGATCAGCACGGCCACACCGAAAAGGACCGGTACAAGCGCGCGCGCAAAGAGGCTGCCGTTCCAGCGCGATCTGGCGATCCAGATATTGGCGCCCCAAAGGGCCAGCCAGACGAGAACGGCCAACGCGACGATCATCGGCCCACCCCCATCCGCCGTCCAGCGACGCCCTGGATCCAGCCCAGCAACGTCACAAGCACACCGGCCAGAATGGCGGCGGCAAAGAGGGCGGCCCAGATGGCCAACGGATTGCCGAACTGGTCGCCAATCAGGATACGCGCGCCAAGGCCACTGATGGCACCGGTCGGCAATTCGCCAACAATCGTGCCGACAAGGGCGGCAGCGATGCCAATCTTGAGCGATGTGAAGAGAAAAGGCAGCGAGGCTGGCAGGCGCAAACGCCAGAACGTCTGGCTGGCGCTGGCGTTATAGGTCTTCAAAAGATCAAGCTGGTCCTTGCCCGGAGAGCGCAAGCCCTTCGTCATGCCGACGAGGACCGGGAAGAAACAG
>CAZMKY010000608.1:0-4127 GCA_964566835.1 uncultured Rhodobacterales bacterium | reverse complement strand
GTCGCAACAGGCGACCGAAGATTTCGAGAAGGGATATTCGCGCGCGCGCGGTCCACGCGCTTTCGCCGCGTCTTCGACGACGGGCGCATGGGGCTGGGACACAAGCGGCGCGGCCGCTGTTCAAGCCTGCGCGGCGGACGGCGTGGCGGATTGTCGTGTCGTGATCGAGGATCAGTAGACGCAAAAGCGCGTCAATTTGCACGTTTTGTCAGAGGCAGTGTCAGACTACATGCAGAGCAGATTAGAAGGATTATAATCTAGTGGACTACACCAGCGCACTCGATACCGCGATTGCCCGTCTGCATGACGAAGGCCGCTACCGGACATTTATCGATATTGAGCGCCGGAAGGGCGCCTATCCGCATGCGGTCTGGCGGAAGCCCGATGGCACCGAAGCCCCGGTCACCGTTTGGTGCGGCAATGACTATCTGGGCATGGGACAGCATCCGGTCGTTCTGGAAGCTATGCACGAAGCGCTGGATGCCACGGGCGCAGGGTCGGGCGGCACACGCAACATTTCGGGCACCACGGTCTATCACAAGCGGCTTGAGGCCGAGCTTGCCGACCTGCACCGCAAGGAATCGGCGCTGCTGTTCACCTCGGCCTATATTGCGAACGACGCAACGTTATCCACACTGCCGAAGCTGTTCCCCGGATTGATCATTTACTCCGATGAACTGAACCACGCTTCGATGATTGAAGGTATTCGCCGCAATGGCGGGGCCAAGCGGATCTGGCGGCACAATGACGTCGAGCACCTGCGGGAGTTGCTGGCAGCCGACGATCCGAAAGCGCCGAAGCTGATCGCATTCGAGAGTGTCTATTCAATGGATGGTGACTTCGGTCCCATCGAAGCCATCTGCGATCTGGCGCAGGAATTTGGCGCATTGACCTACTGTGATGAGGTCCATGCCGTTGGCATGTACGGCCCGCGCGGTGCCGGCGTGGCCGAGCGTGATGGCCTGATGGGCCGGATCGACATCATCAATGGCACGCTGGCAAAGGCCTATGGTGTGATGGGTGGCTACATCGCGGCAAGCGCAGTTATGTGTGACGCCATAAGGTCTTACGCACCGGGCTTCATCTTTACGACGTCCCTTCCGCCAGCTGTTGCCGCCGGCGCGGCCGCATCGGTGGCGCACCTGAAGACCGACCAGGGGCTTCGCGACCTGCATCAATCTCAGGCCAAGACGCTGAAGATGCGGCTGAAAGGCCTTGGTCTGCCCTTGATCGACCACGGCAGCCATATCGTGCCGGTGATTGTTGGGAACCCGGTCCACACCAAGGTGTTGTCTGACATGTTGTTGGAGGATCACGGGATCTATGTGCAGCCGATCAATTTCCCCACCGTACCGCGCGGAACGGAGCGTTTGCGCTTCACGCCGTCACCGGTGCACGGCCCGGGCGAAATTGATGCATTGGTGAAAGCAATGGACGCACTTTGGTCGCATTGTGCGCTAAATCGCGCCGAGCTTTCTGCGTAGACACTTATCCACAAGTGACCGGCCCTTGGGGCTGTGTTAACCTCTGAAACAATAACGTGCTGGACGATTCTTTCGTCCTGTTGTGAGGGATTGTTGGTAAAGGGCCGAGGGCAGCCATCGTGAGCAGGCATGTCGAGCCACCACAGGAAGAACAGTCGCCGAACCTGCGCGGGTTCGACGATTTTGACCTGTTGCTTGGCGATATCATGCGGGGCGAGCGGGCGACCAAAGGCAAATCCCTTCTGGATGTTCAGCGTGAGCTGAAGATCCGCGCCTCCTACATCGCGGCGATCGAAAATACCGACCCGTCGGCCTTTGAGACGCCGGGCTTCATTGCCGGTTACGTTCGATCCTATGCGCGCTACCTGGGCCTTGATCCCGAATGGGCCTTCAAGACCTTCTGCGAAGAAGGCAACTATCAGGTTCAACACAGCACGGCGGCAGAGGGCTCTCTGAAGCGCAGCCCGAAGCCCGAGAAAAGCAAAGTCGCACCCGGGGCCAAGAACCCCAAAGCCGCGGGCAAGCCCGCGCATCTTCGCGACCCCTTCACGGAACCCAGTGTCAGCTACTTGCCGAAGGGCGAGGCGATGTTCGCCGGGGTGGAGCCAAAGGCCGTCGGATCGGTCTTCGTTCTTTGTGTGCTTCTGGGCGGCATCGTCTTTGGTGGATGGACCGTTCTGCAAGAAGTGCAAAAGGTTCAGTTCACCCCTATCGAACAAACCCCGTCCGTCGTGTCGCAACTTGATCCGTTGGCGCCGCCGACGCCGGAAGGCAGCGGTGAAGACGCGCCGGAAGTCGCTGGTCTGTCGGCCCCGCCAAGCGCGGAAAGCTTCTCGCGGCTTTATCGGCCAGAGGCGTTGGACATTCCGGTTCTGGTGGCCCGCGATGGGCCGATTGCCGGCATCGACCCCGACACCATTGGCACGTTTGCACCCGAACGGGATGAACGTCCGATCACGGCGCGCACCGCGCGTGCCGGGGCAGGGTCATTCGGGGAAGATGGCACCTCTGATGTCGTCGACGTTGCATCTTCTGGCCTTCTGGGACCGGACGCGGAAAGCGGATTTGCCGAGCTCGACATCGACAATCTTCTGCCTTCGCCGCAAGTCGTCGCTGCGACGTCGCCGTCGGTCAGCCTTCTGGCTGTGCGTCCGTCGTGGGTCCGTGTGCGCGCGTCAGACGGCACCGTCATCTTTGAAAAGATCCTCGACGCGGGCGAGCAGTTCGATGTGCCGCTGACGGAGGAACCCGCAACGCTGCGCGCGGGCAATGCCGGGTCGCTTTATTTTGCCGTCAATGGCGAAACATATGGTCCGGCCGGCGATGGACCTGCCGTCGTCAAGAACGTGGTTCTCTCACCAGACGCGCTGCAGACCGACTATGCCGTTGCCCAGATCGATGCGGATGCAGATCTGGCGCGCTTCGTGGCCGTGGCCGAAGCGGCGACAACCGGCGAAGACCAGTAATCCTTCTCTGACAGAACCGTCCCGATGATTGCCTCGCTTTGAGGAAGGGCCTATCTAGGTCGGGTCAAAGCAGTCTGAAGGCCAATTGCCAATGTCGCTCAATCACGTACGTCCCTGGCGGAACATCTATCGCCGGGAAAGCCGCAAGATCCATGTCGGCAACGTGCCAGTTGGGGGTGATGCTCCGATCAGCGTCCAGACCATGACCAACACTGATACGACGGATGTCGCTGCCACTGTCGCACAGGTGCAGGCCGCGGCAGAGGCCGGTGCCGACATCGTTCGCGTCTCGACGCCGGATGCGGCTTCGACGGCCGCGTTGAAAGAGATCGTTGCCGAAAGCCCGGTTCCGATCGTTGCGGACATCCATTTTCACTACAAGCGTGCCATCGAAGCGGCCGAGGCCGGTGCGGCGTGCCTGCGCATCAACCCGGGCAATATCGGCGATGAGGCGCGCGTTCGCGAGGTCATCAAGGCGGCCAAGGACCACGGCTGTTCCATCCGGATCGGGGTGAATGCCGGGTCGCTCGAAAAAGATCTGCTTGAGAAGTATGGGGAGCCGTGCCCTGAAGCGATGGTCGAAAGCGGTCTGGATCACATCAAGATCCTGCAGGACAACGACTTCCACGAATTCAAGATTTCCTGCAAGGCATCGGACGTATTCCTTGCAGCCGCAGCCTATCAGGCCCTGGCCGACGCAACCGACGCGCCGATCCACCTTGGTATCACCGAGGCGGGCGGACTGGTCTCGGGCACGATCAAAAGCGCCATCGGGCTTGGCAACCTCTTGTGGATGGGCATTGGCGATACCATCCGCGTCAGCCTCAGCGCGGACCCGGTCGAAGAGGTCAAGGTCGGCTACGAGATCCTGAAGTCGCTTGGGCTGCGCCACCGCGGTGTGAACATCATCTCTTGCCCATCATGCGCACGTCAGGGCTTTGACGTGATCAAGACGGTTGAAGTTCTGGAAAAGCGGTTGGAGCACATCAAGACGCCGATGAGCCTGTCCATCATCGGATGTGTCGTGAATGGTCCGGGTGAGGCCCTGATGACCGACGTAGGCTTTACCGGCGGTGGGGCCGGGTCTGGCATGGTCTATCTGGCAGGCAAGCAAAGCCACAAACTGTCGAATGATCAGATGGTCGATCATATCGTCGAGCAGGTTGAAAAACGCGCA
>CAZMKY010000607.1:0-2329 GCA_964566835.1 uncultured Rhodobacterales bacterium | reverse complement strand
GGTTTGCGCAACCGCGCCAGTGGTAGAAATGATAACCAGAAGCGAAGACGCAACCGCCTTTGCCAAGAAAGAATTCTTCATAGTGACTTACCAAAAATATTATTCTAAATCAGACGATTAATGCACCCAGCTCAACTTGCTACTTTCGCGTGCAGGTCCCTCTGCCTTTGCTGGCCTGCAAATGACGCATCGCCACGCGGAAACGAGCATCCCCAGTGCCCTTTGTGATCGTCAACTTGTGCGGAACGATCCATTCATACTTGAAGGGATTTTGCTGTGGCGCATCCCAAAGCAGCGTCACGCGTGCGGGCGTGTCGGACTGCACATCGGCGAAAACAACGACCTCGTCCCCGGTGGAAGAACCGCTATGCACGATTCGAGCGCGCGCCTGATCGTCGCTCAAGCGCACTGTCAGAGACGTCGGAACGAAGTCTCTCCACTTCGATCCCTCGGGCTTCAAAGCGCAGACGTAGCTTTCGGCCGTGGCCGCGAATGGCACCGCGACCGACGCAATCAAGGCGATCACCGAAAACCGCGGTGCGATCATCTCGCTTTAGCCCAGATCGGGAAGCTTTTGATCGGTTACCGCACAGTTGCCCTGCATGCGGAACCGGTTCGAATAGCCGGACGGTGTCGCGTAGACGGTCAAGCGCATCGACGGAAACTGCAGTGCAGCCCGATACTTCATCTTGGTCGTTTGACCGGTCGAACTGGTCAGAGCCAGCTCCCAGTTGAACGATTGCTTCTTTGCCGAACTCTGGCTGACCTTGGTTCGGATCGGCTGTTCTTCGGACCACATGATGATCGGGTCGGCGATGACGGCCTGCCCGGTTTCGTTGTTCACGCCAATCACCATCTCATCGGCGATGTAGCCATACCCTTTGCCCTTGAGCTGGCAGGCATAGGTCACGGTTTCCGCTGCGGCGGCTGTCGCCACAAAAGTCAGAAGAGAGGCGGCAAAAAGATTTTTCATCAAAAGATATACTCCACAAATCAAATAGTTCTCGTCCGAGATTTGCATGATCCGCAAGTCGCGACAACCCTGCAGACCCGACGTCATGCCCGGATATGAAAGCACGACAAACGTCAGGCGCCTAACTGCATAGATTTGCGGCAGTCTACCCGACCAGTTTACAAGATCCCTCGGCTCTCAGCGCCTTGGCCCCCTTGGGCACGGTTGACGTCATCCGCGCCGCGCCACTGGATTTCAGAATAGAAAGACGCAGGCGCGGGCGGATAGGGTTGCGATTGAACCCGGCATTGACCGCGTAGCCTTTCCAGATCAGCGACAGCTGCTCCGGTGTCTCACGCGCAATTTCACCCGGGATGGCCGCTTTCCCCTTTGCGTCCAAAACGGAGTCCAGAATGCTGACGTTGCCCCAAACCGGATCGATTTGCGCTTCCAACCATTCGGGCACGAAGGCCTTGCCCTTGCCGACGCCTTCCAAGGTGCAGGAATAGGTCAAGGCGTGCGCTGCCGACCCTACGAAAAGGGCAACGATCACAGGCGCGGCACGCGCGGTTTTTGAATGCTTCGACATACCGGCATGATCGCAGAGCAAGTTGCCCTGCATCAAGCCCTCAGTGGAATCCGGGTTCGCTTCCCGCGGCTGCACTGGTTTCGAGCAAGCCGAAGACGTATTCGGACACAGATCGGAAACAGACAACAGACGCCTCGCCTGCACCTTCGAACCAGAACGCTGCGGGAACTTGCGCGAAACGTGTGCGACGGACCGTGCCGACAGCGCACGCGCTTTGCCGCAAGTCGGCAGGCGAAAGTTTGGCCAAAACGTCCCGAACCGCGCCATCCTCACCAGTAAGCGTGATCAGGCTGCGCGCGTCGGATACATCAGCAACCATCGCGTGTTGCTCTTTCAATTCCGCCTCCAGATTGGCCACGACCGCACCGACCTCAGCGTAGGCAACCAGAAGCAGAAGCTCGTCGGGCGACATCCAAAGACATTTGGCGTCCTCCCCCATCGCAATCTTGGTCGCGTCCGGAACAACACAGCCGGTGGCAGCCTTCAAAGCCGCCTGAAATCCATTGCCAGACAGATCCCCGCGTAGCGTGATCATACCTTGCGGTCCTGCGTCCTGAACGCGAACAAAACCGCCACCGCTTCTGCCCTGGAGGGCGCTGACTGGATCAGACATTCTGCTTCTCCCCTTCAGGGTCAAAGAAAACGGGCGAGACGATCTTTGCCCGAGTTACAGTCCCATCGACGCCCGGAAACTCCAGAACGTCGCCCATCCGATCGGGGCCTCGCAGAACCAGCCCCATGGCGATCCCCCGCGTCAAGGTCGGCGAATAAGAGGTTGATGTCACACG
>CAZMKY010000606.1:0-2236 GCA_964566835.1 uncultured Rhodobacterales bacterium | reverse complement strand
TGCCGTCCGAACACTTGGTGTCGACGTGGATCCCGGCCCGCGCCAAAGCGTCCGTTGCAGCTTCGTCTTCCGCAACCTCAATCTCCTGTCCCGACTTCAGTTTCAGCTTGAAGGCCGAATTTACCCAGTCCGGCGGCTCCGGGACGCTGAAGTACTCCTTGGAGAGTGCCTCTTCCGGCCAACCTTTTTCACGTGCCGCAGCAAAGACAGCATCCATGTAGCGATCCGATCCGCAGGTATAAAGTTTGTGACCCGCATGCCATTCCGGCAACGCGGACGCAAAATCGATCCGACCGCCTTCTTTCGAAAAATGATGGGCCACACGATCTGCCCAAGGGGCAGCATCCAGCACATCTCCAAAGCCCGAAGACGCACGCGTCGCGGCGGAATGGTGAAGCTCAAAGGCGCCCCCAAGGCGATGCAATCGGTGCGCCATCGTGATCATTGGTGTCAACCCGATCCCGCCCGCCATCAGGAAAGTCTTGTCGGCCGTTTCGTCCAGCGGGAAGTGGTTGCGCGGCTCCGAGATGAAGACCCTGCGCCCCTCTTTGAAGATCCGCGTCATCAAAAGCGACCCACCACGCCCTTCATGTTCGCACAAGATACCAAGCACGTATTTCGATCGATCGGCGGGATCCCCGGCCAACGAATATTGCCTCTGGTATTCTGGCGCGATGACGACATCGATATGCGCGCCAGCTTCCCACGGCGGAAGATCGCCACCGTCTTCGGCAGACAACTCGAAGAGGACGACGTCGTCTGCCACGTCGTTCCGTTTGGTCACGATGACCGGAAAGACCGGTGGCGGGGCATCTTCATCCGGCTTCGCCGGCACAAGCCCGTCAGTGTCACCCTTCGACAGCCGCGCCTTGTAGGCCGCTGGTGTCAGCATGTCGCGATAGCGCTCGATCCCGGCGTCCCGGTCCAGTGGCTGCACCACGGGATAAGGACGCGGCATGACATCGGCGGGATAGACAGCCAGCGTTTGATCTTCGTACTTCAGGTCGATTTCAGGCGACAATTCTCGACGATTGGTGGCCTTGGCGGCGACGTAGCGGCCTTGCGCCGTATCAAGCTCGATGTCCCACCACCACGTCTTAACGGGATTGATCCGGCCACGACCAAGCTTGTCATCAAGCTTCGCCAAAGCACCGGCGCTGCCTGGCACATTCATGGCCACCCATCTGAACCAGTCGTCGGTAACAAGGCCTTCAAGGTTCCAAGGGCACGTCTTCATGCAGCGCCCGCACATGCCGCCTGCCGCGTTGGTCAAACGGTACCTTGCGCACTTTTCGGCATCCGATTTCCAGATCTCATAGCCGTTGTACATTAGCTTCGGACCAGCCGTGATCGCACCGGACGGGCATTCTCGCGCGCACTTGTTACAAGCCTCGCAGAACCTCTGAAGCCCGAAGTCGATCGGCTTGTCATGCGCCATCGGAAGATCTGTCGTAACGACACCGGATTTCAGGCGCGGGCCAAGAAAGGGGTTCAGGATGACTTCGCCGATGCGACTGACCTCGCCGAGTCCCGAAAGCAGCAGCAGTGGCGGTTGGAGCACATCGCCATCGATGACCGAATGCACACGCGCGGAATAGCCAAGCCGGCGGACCTGCTCGGCGATCACACCACCTAGAAGCGAAAACCTGAGGTAGGCACGCATGGATTGCGCGACGGAGATCCAGTCGTCGCCGCTTGCGCCCTCCATGGTGTCGAAGCCTTGGTCAAGTAGCAGTGAAATGCCGTTCTTGTGATACGCTTCCATCGGGTTGCCACCCGCATCATGACTGTAGAAAGCCCAGTCAGGCACGCGGCTCAGGCCAACGGCATCAGCCGACAGAAAGTAGCTTGCAGCCTTTAGGTTCTCGGCATTTCGCTTTGGATCAGCAGCCTCGGCCAGAACCGGACCGCGGGCTTCGCCAAATTGAAGCAAAAGCAACGCGCCCAGCGCGCGCCGTGCGCATGCGCCAATAGGGCTTTTCATGACGTATTGGCCGCCCTTGGCGACCTCTTGTACGCCTTTTCCCATGTCACCGAACAACGCCCGCGCGAAGAAATCGGCGCGTTTCGGGAATCTTGGCACGCGATCTTCGTCGATGAACGTCGTAGGCGTATCGCGGCGCGGGATGGTTTCAAATGGATACGGGCCATTCTTGAAGTCACGCTTCGCAAAGTCCGGCGCCGGCGCCTTGACGGATATGCCATCGGCCAATGGCAAATCCGGTTCCAGTTCCAT
>CAZMKY010000605.1:0-2157 GCA_964566835.1 uncultured Rhodobacterales bacterium | reverse complement strand
TCCTCGGAGAGTTGGACTTGCGCATCCCCGACGCCCCGTCGGGCGGGGCGAGCCGCGCATGAGTTATCTTGAGTACACAGTCAAAACGGTTCCAACCGGTTTCCGGAAGATCCTGTACGCAAACTGGGCCATCGTCCTTCTTTTGACCGCCGTCGCGTCGGTGGGCTTTTTGATGCTCTATTCGGTGGCCGGCGGTCAGATCGACCGTTGGGCGGAACCCCAGATGAAGCGCTTTGCCCTCGGCATGGCCGTCATGTTCATTGTTGCGATGGTGCCGATCTGGTTTTGGCGGAACGTGTCCGGGCTGGCCTATCTGGGTGCGCTCGGTCTTCTGGTGCTGGTGGAGCTTTTCGGAACGGTTGGCATGGGTGCGCAGCGCTGGATCGATCTTGGTTTCATGCGCCTTCAGCCCTCGGAAGTGATGAAGATCGCCTTGGTGATGATCCTCGCCGCTTACTACGACTGGTTGCCGGTCGATAAGGTCAGCAAGCCGATCTGGGTGATCATTCCTCTGATCATCATCATGATTCCGACGGCCTTGGTGCTGAAACAGCCCGATCTGGGAACCGCCATTCTGTTGGTTGCCGGGGGCGGCATCATCATGTTTCTGGCGGGCGTCAGTTGGTGGTATTTCATTGCCGTGGCGGGCAGCGCGGGTGGGCTTGTCTATGCCGTGCTAGCCAGTCAGGGCAAGGACTGGCAGATCCTGAAAGACTACCAATATCGTAGGATCGACACCTTTCTGGACCCATCCACAGACCCACTTGGCGCCGGCTATCACATCACGCAATCGAAGATCGCCCTTGGGTCCGGTGGCTGGACAGGGCGCGGCTTCATGCAAGGCACGCAGTCCCGTTTGAACTTCCTGCCAGAAAAACACACCGACTTTATCTTCACGACACTCGCCGAAGAATTCGGCTTCGTAGGCGCGTTTTCTCTCCTCGGGCTCTACGCGTTGATCGTCGTGTTCTGCGTCGTCTCGGCCATCCAGAACAAGGATCGTTTCGGATCGCTACTGACGCTGGGGATCGGCGCGACCCTGTTCCTGTTCTTCGCGGTCAACATGTCGATGGTCATGGGGCTGGCCCCGGTTGTCGGTGTTCCGCTACCGCTTGTGAGCTACGGCGGTTCGTCCATGCTGGTGCTTCTTGGCGCGTTCGGGCTGGTCCAATCTGCGCACATCCACAGACCAAGGCGATCATGACAACCATTCTATTTGCCGCCAAAGAAGAGCGGTGGGACGACTACGAAGCTCCGCTTCGCGCGGCCTTCGCGGAGGCCGGGTTAGACGCCGAACTTGTCACTTCGGCGAAGCCCGAAGAGGTGGATTATATCGTCTACGCACCCAATAGCGACGTACAGGATTTCACGCCTTTCACGCGCCTGAAAGCGGTTCTGAACCTTTGGGCCGGCGTCGAGGACGTCGCCGGAAACGAAACGCTGAAGGCCCCTTTGGCGCGCATGGTCGACCCCGGCCTGACCGAAGGCATGGTGGAATGGGTCACGGGCCATGTCCTGCGTCATCACCTTGGGATCGACACCGACATCACCCGCGATAGCGCCGAATGGGCCCCCCGTGTGCCGCCACTGGCACGCGAACGGCGTGTGACGATCCTGGGCCTTGGCGCTTTGGGGCAGGCATGCGCACGGGCCTTGGCAGACCTGAACTTCGACGTCGCGGGATGGAGCCGTCGGGCCAAAACGCTGGATGGCGTTGTAACGTTTGCAGAGGCGGACGGTTTTGCGACCGCCCTCGCCCGATCTGACATTCTGGTTCTGCTGTTGCCGCTGACGCCTGCGACCGAGAACTTACTGAACGCCGAGGCGCTGGAAGCACTTCCCGAAGGCGCGATCATCATTAATCCCGGGCGCGGGCCGCTGATCGACGATGACGCCCTGCTCGACGCGTTGGATACTGGGCATGTCGGTCACGCAACGCTGGACGTTTTCCGCGAAGAACCCCTGCCCGCAGATCACCCCTACTGGAGCGATCCCAAGGTCACGGTGACACCGCACATCGCGTCCGCCACCCGCCCCGCGACCGCGGCACGCGTCATCGCCGAAAACATTCGTCGGGGAGAGGTAGGAGAGCCCTTCCTGCATCTGGTCGATCGGACGGCCGGCTACTAGCCCCGCGCCCGCGTCCGGCCAACAAAG
>CAZMKY010000604.1:0-2795 GCA_964566835.1 uncultured Rhodobacterales bacterium | reverse complement strand
GGCGTCGGCAACGGTATCTCGCTTATCATCTATGTCGGCATCATTGCCGAACTTCCGGGCGCGTTGGCGCAGTTCTTCGAGCAGGGCCGGACCGGTGCACTTGCGACGCCGTTCATCCTCGGCATCATCGCGATGCTGCTTGGCACACTGGTCTTCGTCGTGTTCATGGAACGCTCGCTCCGGAAGATCCACATTCAGTACCCGCGCCGTCAGGTCGGCATGAAAGTCTATGATGGCGGTTCTTCGCACTTGCCGATCAAGGTGAACCCGGCGGGCGTTATCCCTGCGATCTTCGCGTCGTCGCTTCTGCTTCTGCCGACGACAATCAGCACGTTCTCGGGCCAGAACACCGGTCCGGTGATGAGCTGGCTTCTGGCCTATTTCGGCCCCGGTCAGCCGCTCTACCTCGCGTTCTTCGCAGGCATGATCATGTTCTTCACGTATTTCTATACACAGAACGTGGCCTTCAAGACGGAAGACGTGGCCGAGAACCTGAAGAACCAGAATGGTTTTGTTCCTGGCATCCGTCCGGGCAAGAAGACCGAAGAATATCTGGACTATGTCGTGAACCGCATTCTGGTTCTTGGCGCATCCTATCTGGCGCTGGTCTGTCTGATCCCGGAAATCGTCCGCGGCAATTTGGCCATCACGGCCTACTTTGGCGGCACCTCGATCCTGATTATTGTGAGCGTGGGCATGGACTTCATTCAGCAGGTCCAGTCGCATCTTCTGGCCCATCAATATGAAGGGCTGATCGAGAAATCCCAGCTGCGCGGCAAAAGACGTGGCGGGAAAACCAAAGGGACAGCACGTCGATGAATATTATCCTCCTCGGACCGCCGGGCGCCGGTAAGGGCACGCAAGCAGGCAAACTGGTCGAAGGCCGGAATATGATCCAGCTTTCGACAGGCGACATGCTGCGGGCTGCGCGCACGTCTGGCACCGAGATGGGTAAGAAAGTCGCCGACGTCATGGACCGTGGTGATCTGGTCACGGATGAAATCGTCATCGGCCTGATTGAAGAACAGCTGGATGGCGACAAGAAGGGTGGCTTCATCTTCGACGGCTTCCCCCGGACACTGGCGCAGGCCGATGCACTGGGTGAGCTGTTGGAGCGCAAGGGCGAAACGCTGGACGCCGTGATCGAACTGCGCGTCAACGACGAGGTTCTCGTCGATCGCATCGTCAACCGCGCCAAGGAAGCCGCTGCCGCTGGCCAGCCGGTTCGGGCGGACGACAACGAGGAAAGCCTGAAGATCCGCCTGATGGCCTACTACAAGCAGACCTCTCCGCTGATCGGATACTACTACGCCAAGGGCAACTTGTCGGGCGTCGATGGTCTGGGTCAGATTGACGAAGTCTCCGCCGAGATCGCGGGTGTTCTGGACCAGTAGGTTTCGCTGAATCACTGTCCTTGTTTTGAGGGTGCGGAAGCGCTTTGAGGCAGGGGCGGAAACTGAGTTCGGCGAGGGTCTTGACGACCCGGCTCTCAGGTCATAACTACCGCCATCTCCGCATGAGAATCATGTAAGCGAGATATGCCGCAAGCCCGGGCCAATACGTCCGGGCTTCAGTTGTGAAAAAAGGGCCCGGGGCTACGGGCTCGCAACGAAAGGAAGATACACGTGGCACGTATTGCCGGCGTTAACATCCCAACCGCCAAGCGCGTTCCGATCGCGCTGACCTACATCACGGGCATTGGCCCGGCCTCCGCTAAGGAAATCTGCGAATCCGTGAACATCGACGCCACGCGTCGCGTGAACGAATTGTCGGACGCCGAAGTGCTGGCCATCCGCGAACACATCGACGCCAACTACACCGTCGAAGGTGACCTGCGCCGTGAAGTTCAGATGAACATCAAGCGTCTGATGGACCTTGGCTGCTACCGCGGTCTGCGCCATCGCCGCAACCTTCCTGTGCGCGGTCAGCGTACGCACACCAACGCTCGCACGCGCAAAGGCCCCGCAAAGGCCATCGCCGGCAAGAAGAAGTAAGGGAGGATCTGACCAATGGCACGTGATCGTCGCGTCAAGAAAAAGGTCTCCAAGAACATCGCTTCCGGCGTTGCTCATGTGAATTCGACCTTCAACAACACCAAGATCCTGATCTCTGACGTTCAGGGCAACGCCATCGCTTGGTCGTCGGCTGGCACCATGGGCTTCAAGGGCTCTCGGAAATCCACGCCTTACGCCGCTCAGATGGCTGCAGAAGATGCTGGCAAGAAGGCACAGGAACACGGTGTCCGCACCCTCGAAGTCGAGGTTCAGGGACCGGGTTCTGGCCGTGAAAGCGCACTTCGCGCCTTGGCTGCCGTGGGCTTCAACATCACGTCCATCCGTGACGTGACGCCGATCGCTCACAACGGCTGCCGTCCGCCGAAGCGCCGCCGCGTCTAAAGACCGCAAGATTGTCTGGTCGGGCCTTGTGCATTCTGCATGGCCCGATCTTGTCGTTTGACCCTCGGGAGCGCCCGGTCTCGGACATGGACCAGCCGCAAGAATTGAGGAGACCCACATGATCCACAAGAACTGGCAGGAACTGATCAAGCCCACGCAGCTTGAGATCAAGCCCGGCAACGACCCACAGCGTCAGGCGACCGTGATCGCCGAACCGCTGGAGCGTGGCTTTGGCCTGACCTTGGGCAACGCGCTGCGTCGCGTCCTGATGTCGTCGCTGCAAGGCGCCGCCATCACCAGCGTTCAGATCGACAACGTCCTGCACGAGTTCTCGAGCGTTGCCGGTGTCCGCGAAGACGTCACCGACATCGTTCTGAACCTCAAGGGCGTCGCGATCCG
>CAZMKY010000603.1:0-4557 GCA_964566835.1 uncultured Rhodobacterales bacterium | reverse complement strand
AAGCCACGTGCATGACGTGACGATCACGCGAGAAGCACCGAACTATCGGATGGGCTAGGCCATGACACCGGCCGCCCGCGTGGCCGCAGCGATCGATTGTCTGGACCAGATCCTGGACGGCGCGCCAACGGAACGTGTGCTGACGTCGTGGGCGCGTGCCAACCGCTTTGCCGGTTCCGGTGACAGGGCGGCCATTCGCGATCTCGTCTTCGACGCAGTCCGACGGAAACGCTCTGCCGCTGCAGCGGGCGGCGGCCTGACCGGGCGCGGGTTGATGATCGGGCTGATGCGGCAACAAGATCGCGATCTTTCGACGATTTTTACGGGCGAAGGCTACGCACCAGCACCGCTTGGCGCGGACGAAGGGCAGTCAAGGGACGCGTCGCTGACGGAGCGGCTCGACGTTCAGGATTGGTGCTGGCCCCATCTTGAACGCGCATTGGGCGACCGGGCAGAGGCCGTGGCCAACGCGCTCCGCGACCGTGCGCCGGTGTTTCTCAGGGTCAACGTTCAGAAAGCGAGCCGAGACGAGGTTGCCACCGATCTTCTGAAGGACGGGATCGAAGCGGCGCCGCACACCTTGTCCCGGACGGCATTGGAGGTTCTGTCGGGGGAAAGGCGGCTCAGGCGGCACCCCATGTTTGAAGCCGGGTTGTTCGAGTTTCAGGACGCGGCCTCGCAGGCGATTGTCGACATGGTCGGGGCCGAATTGGCAGGGGCCAGTGTCCTTGATTTCTGCGCCGGGGGCGGTGGAAAGGCGCTGGCCATGGCCGCCTACGCGCCAGCCCGGATCGACGCCCATGACGCCAATCCGCCGCGTATGAACGACATACCGCAACGTGCTCGCCGGGCAGGGGCAGATATCAACGTTCTGAAGGGTGCGCCGGATAGGTCCGACTACGATCTGGTCCTCGTCGATGCGCCCTGTTCCGGCAGCGGTGCCTGGCGGCGCCAGCCGGATGCCAAGTGGGCCTTGGTGCCAGCGCGACTGGAGGAGCTGACCGCCTTGCAAGCCTCTATCCTCGATCGCGCAAAGGATCACGTACGGCCGGGTGGCCATCTTGTCTACGCGACCTGTTCCCTGTTCGTCGACGAAAACGGCGATCAGGTGCGGCGGTTTCTCGACCGCTGTCCCGATTGGCGCCTTGAAGACGACCGAAGCCTGACGCCGTTGGACGGCGGTGACGGGTTCTTTGGTGCTGTTCTGCGCGCGCCGGATTGACCGCAAACCCGGCGGTGTTCAGAACTCGTTAACGATTTGGCGGCATTTTCTTAACCATTGTTCGTGGTGGAGAGGGTCGCCGGAATGAGTGTGATCAGCGTCGAGCCAGAGGTCACGTCCGCGCGGGCGGGTCGGATGGCCCCGATCTGGCTGATCGCTGCGTCCCTCGTCTTCTTCGCTTTGGCCAGCAGCGTTCTGCAAGATGTTCCCCAGATCGGTCGTCTGGCCTTTGGCGCTGCTTCCGGCCTCTCGGCTGCGGCGGTTGTCCTCTTTGGTGCCCAGATTTTTGACGCCTGTCGTCTGGTCTTTGTTCGGCGTCTCGCGAAGTCGCTTCTGACAAAAGGGAAGCCGGCCCGGATCGAAGCCTTTGGTCCCGAGCTTGAGCCTTGGGTCGACCTTCAGTCCGACGTTGAGGAACTGCGCGTTCCTCCGGTTTCAGGCCTTTTCGCCAATCCCCGAGAAACATTGTCCCGCTACCGCGCGCGGGCCGCTCGGCTTGGGCCGTTTCAAGACATTCTCGAGCGCGGCTCGCGCCGCATCCAACTGGACGTACGCTCGGCCTTTGGCGCCGTTCTGATCCGCGCCACGCCTTTGGACCGGGCAGAAGACCTGCCCCACGATGAAATCGCGATTCTGCTGGATCCAGAAGGTGCCGTTCGGGCGGCATCAGGCCCAGAGGTGCCCGACAGGATCCAGCGCGCGGTGTCCTCGGCCTATGGGCAAGGTCACATGCTTGAAGTCGGTGATGTGACCGACGGACACGTCGTGACAGCGGTGAACAATACCCTTGAAGGCGTGGTTATTCGGCTTTTGAAGCTCAAGGCAATGGGGGGGCAGGACGGCTATGGCGTGACCGCCATTTCCGACACGATAGAGCTTTTGCCATTGCCTGTTCTGAAAGTCCGTGTTGACGGCAGCATCGAAGTGGCCAACGCCGCAGCCCGCGATCTTCTGGGGCTGGAGGCAGAGACTGAACAAGCGCTCTTCAATGTGCTGGACGGGCCGGGCCGGGCGGTTTCGGATTGGTTGGCCGATGCCTTTGCGGGCCGTTCGCTTGGTCGCACTGAAGTGGTGCGCACGATCAGTCCCGGCCGTGATGTCTTTGTTCAGGTTGCCTTCACGCGCATCGAAGAAGCCGACGGACCTGCGCTTTTGGCCGTACTGACCGACGCGACAGAGCTGAAGACGCTTGAGGCCCAGTTCGTGCAAAGCCAGAAAATGCAGGCGATCGGTCAATTGGCCGGCGGCGTCGCGCACGACTTCAACAACCTGCTGACAGCCATCAGCGGGCATGCGGACCTGATGCTTCTGCGCCATGACGAAGGCGACCCGGACTACGGCGATTTGATGCAGATCACTCAGAATGCAAATCGGGCGGCGGCTCTTGTCGGTCAGTTGCTCGCCTTCTCCCGCAAGCAGACCTTGTCACCCGAGCATCTGGATTTGCGCGACACGATGGCCGACCTTGCCCATCTTCTGAACCGGCTGGTGGGCGAGAAAATTCATCTCGATGTGACGCATGATCCCGACCTTCAGTTCGTCCGCGCCGATCGTCGACAGTTCGAGCAAGTCGTTATGAATCTTGTCGTCAATGCCCGTGACGCCATGCCGGGTGGCGGAATCATCCGGATCGCGACCGAAAACCGAAAGCTCGATGTTCCCGTGAAACGTGACCGTGCCGATGTTCCGGTCGGCAACTATGTTCAGATCACGGTCGATGACGATGGCATTGGCATCCCGCCCGACCGACTGCCGAAGATTTTCGAGCCTTTCTATACATCCAAGAAAGTGGGAGAGGGCACGGGGCTCGGGCTGTCGACGGCCTACGGTATCGTCAAGCAGACCGGCGGCTTCATCTTTGCGGAAAGCGTTCCCGATGAAGGCAGCCGCTTTACCATCTTGCTGCCAGCGCACGATCCGGCGTCTGTGACGCAACACCCCGTCAACGAGCCAAAGACGTCCGAGGCGCCCGCTCCGAACACAACCGGCACGGTTCTTCTGGTCGAAGACGAAGCCCCGGTAAGGGCCTTTGCATCCCGCGCGCTCAGGCTACGCGGGCATTCGGTGCTGGAGGCCGACAGCGCCGAAGACGCGCTTCATATTCTTGAAGATATGGACATCGCCATCGACATCTTCGTGACGGACGTGATCATGCCGGGCATGGATGGACCGACATGGGTGGCCAAGGCGCTGGAAGCGCGGCCTGACACGCGGGTCGTCTTTGTATCGGGCTATGCGGAGGATGGCGTGACCGAAACGCAGGCGCGAATCCCGAACTCGGTTTTCCTGCCCAAGCCGTTTTCGCTGAAAGATCTGACCACAACCGTACAGGATCAGCTTTTGTCGCTCGCCTAGGCGTCCGCGAGTAACCGTTCCTTAACCCATTGGACCCATACAATTTGAAAGAAAATTGTTGCGGTGTTCTCTTTTTGATCTCATAAAGCAAAATAAGAACAAGAGGCGAACACGAGCATGCATTGCCGCCCAGACGCGGCTATGGAATAAGGAACAGGACCAATGGCGACGGCGAATATTCTCGACATGACGGACAAGAAAAGCAGCGACAAGCAGAAAGCTCTCGATTCGGCCCTGTCCCAGATCGAACGGCAGTTCGGCAAAGGCTCGATCATGAAGCTTGGCGGCGAAAACGCGCTGCCCGAAATCGAAGCGACATCGACGGGATCTCTCGGGCTCGACATCGCACTGGGTATCGGTGGCCTGCCAAAAGGCCGGATCATTGAGATCTATGGGCCGGAAAGCTCCGGTAAGACGACGCTGACACTGCATTGCGTCGCGGAAGAGCAGAAGAAGGGCGGCGTTTGCGCCTTTGTCGATGCGGAACACGCACTGGACCCGATGTATGCCAAGAAGCTTGGCGTGAACCTTGATGAGCTGTTGATCTCGCAGCCGGATACCGGCGAACAAGCGTTGGAGATCACGGACACGCTGGTGCGGTCTGGTGCTGTCAACATGGTGATCGTGGATTCGGTCGCGGCGCTGACGCCCAAGTCCGAATTGGAAGGCGATATGGGCGACAGCTCGGTCGGTGTTCACGCCCGTCTGATGAGCCAGGCCATGCGCAAATTGACCGGCTCGATCGCGCGGTCGAATTGCATGGTCATCTTCATCAACCAGATCCGGATGAAGATCGGCGTCATGTTCGGCAGCCCCGAGACGACGACGGGCGGCAACGCGCTCAAGTTCTATTCCTCGGTCCGGCTCGATATCCGCCGTATCGGTGCGATCAAGGACCGTGACGAAGTGGTCGGCAACGCCACCCGCGTGAAGGTCGTGAAGAACAAGGTCGCGCCGCCGTTCAAGCAGGTTGAATTCGA
>CAZMKY010000602.1:0-4892 GCA_964566835.1 uncultured Rhodobacterales bacterium | reverse complement strand
AAGCGTCAGGTCCCATGCGGCAGCCCTGGCGCCGCTTGCCGCAATCCATGGCGGCCCCGAGAAGTAGAATGTTGGTCATGCCCTTGTCATAGCGCCAGCCTGACGCCACGCGCAATCATGGTCTGCCCGAACAGGGTTGCGAGGCCCGCTAGTCGCGTGCAGCCATAGCTTTGGCGTGTTCGGCCATAACCTCATCTATGATGGATTCGCACTCTGAAGGCTCAATCGCCGCGAAGTCCGCGCCTGCGGGAACATGCCCAATGACGATCGGCCCCAAACGGCGTTCTTCCACAAAAAGGCCTTTGCTTTTCAGGTATTCGAGAAGTCGCCAGGTAATGATGTTCTTGCAGCCGCCAAAGGGGTATTCGGCTGATATTGGACGGAATTTCACGTTCTTGGTGACGTCGTCGATGATAACGAAATTGCTGTCGGCAAGACGAGGTCCAAAGAGCTGAAAGTCACGATCAATGCGACCATCGGCATCGTGCATGAAACCTGCGATTTTGTCTGTCCCAATTAGTTTGAACAGATCTGACGCATTTTCATGCGTGAGATAGTGCGGAAAAAGCCGGATGCGGTCAGCGACACCAAAGCGCGAAAAGTTTCCCTCCAAGAACTCGCGATTGTCAGAGTAGCCCCCGTACTCGGCACGCGATCCGCCCTCACATTTTTCGATGGCAATCGTGGCTGAGCGGTGGCCAGCATCTTTCTTGGCCAGAGCGTGGGTGATGGGCGTGCCACCGCCAGCCGATCCAATGTCCACCACGTCCAGATCTTCAGAATTGCGAACGCGGTCGTAGATTGCACGATACTGGCGTGGCGTCAGCATGCCGCGTGTGTGCTTTCGGACTTCCGAGAATCGCGGCTCGGTCATGGATTCAAGTACAACGCGAGCCTGTCGCTTCAGCCTACCCAGTGCTTTTTTCATCTGTCCCCTCATTATTAGCGCCGCTTGGCAATCTGGAACCCTGCGCCACGCGCAATCATGGTCTGACGACGGCTGCCTCGAAACGTTCCACCGGGAAAATCGGTTCGAGCAGCGCGCGCAACTCTGCCCGTTTGGGGTGGGTGGGGTTCAGCATTGTGAAGCAGACCCAGTCTTCCATGATCGCGGCTTGTTGTTCGTAGCCGAAAGAGAAGAAGTCGGGACGCCCTTCGATCCGCGCGAAATAGGGATCGGCCAGTCGCCAGCTTTCGGCAACGGCACGGGCGGCGCTGTAGCCTGTCTCGGCCCGGTTCTGATACTGCCAGACGTGGACCAGCTCGTGCGCAAAGACTAGGGCCTGCGGCACGCGCAGCGCGTTGGGCCAGCCCAGTGTCGCGTCCGAAGTATAGAGATTTGAATCGAGGTGAACCCGGTTTCTGAGTGCGAAGGCTTGCGGGCTGATTTCGGACCGGGGCTGCGGCGTGCGCACGCATGCCTGATCGTTCGGCTGGAAGACCCTCACTTCGTCCGGCACCGTTGTCTGCGGCTTGAAAAGACCAAGGCCCTGGCTGACGACGATCGGATCAGTGTCGAGCGTCGGGCCGAATAGCGCGTCGGCAAAGGCCAGTTCACGTTCGGTCAGCGGACGGGAACAGGCGGCGAGACACGCCAGCGCGAGGAAAAGCACAACGTTCCGCATCAGAGCATCGACGGAACGACAAGATCCGGTGGGCGGTGGCCGTCGGCGAAGGTCTTGACGTTGATGATGACCTTTTCGCCCATCTCAACCCGGCCTTCGACCGTGGCGGATCCCATGTGGGGCAGAAGCACGACGTTGGGCAGCGCCCGGAGACGTGGATTGATCTCGGTCCCGTGTTCGAACACGTCGAGACCTGCGCCTGCGATGTCCCCGGCGCGCAGCATGCGGGTCAGCGCATTTTCGTCGATCACTTCGCCGCGGGACGTGTTCACGATCACGGCGCTTGGTTTCATCAGCTTCAAGCGACGCGCATTCAGCAGATGGAAGGTCGATGGCGTGTGCGGACAGTTGACCGACAGGATGTCGACGCGGCTGACCATCTGATCGAGGCTTTCCCAATACGTCGCTTCGAGGTCTTCCTCGATCTCGGGCCTGAGGCGCCGTCTGTTGTGGTAATGGACCTGCATCCCGAAGGCGGCGGCCCGGCGCGCCACGGCCTGCCCAATGCGGCCCATACCAAGGATGCCAAGACGGCGCCCGCCGACGCGACCGCCGAGGTAGGACGTGGGCGTCCACCCGGCCCAGTCGCCCTTTTGCATGACGGAGAGGCCTTCCGGGATGCGACGTGTGACCGACAGGATCAGGGCCATCGTCATGTCGGCCGTGTCTTCCGTCACGACGCCTGGTGTGTTCGAGACATGGATCCCGCGCTGGCGCGCTGTCTGGACATCGATGTGGTCAACGCCTGCCCCGAAATTGGCGATGAGCCGCAGACGCTCGCCCGCCTGCGCCAGAAGCGCCGCATCAATCTGATCGGTGAGAGTTGGGACAAGGACATCCGCGTTCTTGACCGCTGCCACAAGTGCGTCGCGCGACATCGGTGTGTCGTCATGGTTGAGCGTAACGTCGAAGAGTTCCTTCATCCGCGTCTCCACGGCTTCTGGCAACCGTCGCGTGACGACAACACTTAGACGCTGCTCTGGCATTCGCACTCTCCCTGATCTTTCGCAGAGGCCTCACTTTCTGGCAAAGTGACAAGGAACAGGACGGGGCACAAGAGACGCTGTAGACGGCGCGGCGCCCCAAGCAGGCGGATCGAGCGGGACCCGACATGAAAAAGACGATTGCGGCAGCCGTGCTGGTCGCCATTTTTGCATCCGGTGCAGCATGGGCTGCGGAGCGCGGGCCGGTGACGAACCTGCCCATTCCGCGCTTCGTTTCGCTGAAGGCGAGCGAAGGGAACGTGCGGCGCGGGCCGTCCTTGTCGCATCGCATCGACTGGGTGTTCCAGCGCCGCAACATGCCGCTTCGGATCACTGGGGAATACGGCCATTGGCGCCGCGTGCAGGACCGCGATGGTCAAGGCGGGTGGGTTCACTATTCGCTGCTGAGCGGGGCGCGGCATGTCATCGTCGAAGGCGATATGACGCCCTTGCGCATCAAGCCTGACCCGGAAGCGGGCGTGAACGCGATCGCCGAGGCCGGTGTCGTTGCGCGATTGGGCGACTGCACCAAGACGTGGTGCCGGATCACCGCGAATGGACGTTCAGGCTGGGCACCGAAATCGGCGCTTTGGGGCGTGCAACCAAATGAAGTGCGCGACTAACCTGTTCTGATTGTTCATTTCTTAGCGCTTGACCTCAAGTGGACTTGAGGCTGCAGGATTCCAGAAAATCAACTGGAGAAGTCATATGTCACCTGCCCGTCTCGAACACGTCAATCTGACCGTCAAAGACCCGAAGGCCACCGCCGCGTGGATGCACCGTGTGTTTGGTTGGCACACCCGCTGGGAAGGGCCCGGCATGCAAACGGGCTATACCGTTCATGTCGGTGAAGAGGATACTTATGTTGCGCTGTTTTCCTACGGAGAAGACGCAGAGACCGCGCCTTATGACCGCTATCGCACCAATGGTGCATTGAACCACATTGCCGTCGTCGTTGACGACATTGATGTGGCAGAAGAGGCGGTGAAGGCAGAAGGCTTTACGCCGATAAATCACGCCTCTTACGAGCCCGGCAAACGCTTCTACTTCCTTGACGAGAACGAGGTCGAAATCGAAATCGTCGCCTACGACTGAGGCGCAAGCCTTGCGAAGCGGTTGGCAAGGTCGTGCCATGCCGCTTCGCTGGGCGCGCAAAGCATGCGACCTTCAGTCATCGTCGGGCGGTAGTCCTGCCCGCCAAGAAGCCGGGCAACGCCGCCAGCTTCGCGGTAGATCAAAGCGCCGGCAGCGTGGTCCCATGGGTGCAAGAGCCCGGTCAGCATGAAGTCTGCGCGGCCATCCGCCAAAAGCCGGTATTCATGCGCGGAACACCGTAGATTGCCCGTTCGCCTGAACGTCATCGCAACGTCGTTCAGGTGGCGGCGTTCTTCGCCGTGATAGAGGTAAATCGCGACAAGACCGAATGCCGCTTCCGCCGATTGGGCCTCTGCCACGTGGACCGGGCGGCTTTGACCATCCGCGCGGCAGAAGTGCGCGCCCTGCCCTTTCCGGGCCACCATCCAGTCATTGCCCAGAGGATCATAGATGCCGCCCCACACGGTTTCACCGTTCTCAACCAGCGCCAGCAGGATCCCGAAGCAGCCGACGCCGTTTGCGAAGTTCCACGTGCCGTCAATCGGGTCGATGATGAGGCACCGATCTGCCGTACCGATGACATCGAGCGAAATGTCACCGCGCGAGACCGCTTCTTCGCCGACGACCGTGACACCGGGAAGGATCGTCAGAGCCGCTTCGGTGATCGCCGCCTCGGCGCGGGTGTCTGCGATTGTGACCAGATCGTCCTGTCCACTTTTCTGATCGACCTCGGCCCCCGCCAAGGCCCGGAAGCGCGGCAGGATTTCGTCTTGAGAGACTTGGCGAAGCGTCGCCAGAAGGGCCTGTTCCTCGGCGTCGGTCATGCAACCAGCCCGCGACCGCGCAGCAAGGCTTCCGGTCCCGGCATGCGGCCCCGGAACCGGGTGTAGAGATCCGCGGCATCGACGGAACCGCCGACACTGAGGATGTTGTCTGCAAGGCTCTTGGCTGTTTCGGCATCAAAAGGATCGCCGGCCTCTTCGAAGGCCTCGAACGCGTCGGCATCCATGACTTCGGACCACATGTAGCTGTAATATCCGCTGGAGTATCCGTCGCCCGCAAAGACGTGCGCGAAGTGCGGCGTAGCGTGACGCATGACGATAGCGTCCGGCATTCCGATCCGCTCCAGCACCTCGGCCTGACGCGCCATTGGATCGTCCGGGGACGGACCACTGTGAAAGTCGAGATC
>CAZMKY010000601.1:0-1627 GCA_964566835.1 uncultured Rhodobacterales bacterium | reverse complement strand
TTGCCAGAACTTCGTATTGAGCCCAAGCGTGCGCGCGAAAACGTGCCAGCGCACCGCGCGACCGAAATAGTTCACAAGGCTCAGCGCCAGAAGCAGCAAAAACTGTAGGAAAGTCAGAGACGTCAGGCTGTCCCAAGTCTCTTGCCAGCCGGTGGCGAGCGCCAAGCCTGCCAGCCCGAAGAGGACAAGCGCAATGAGGCCGATCATCAGCCAAAGATCGCGCCGCGATCCGCCGGGTTGAGGGTCTGAGGCCATACTTAGGCTACTACTCGCTTCCATTGTTCGCCGACTAACGGTCGAATAGGGCGATATTATGGAATTTGTTTCCTGATTGCGAACAGCGACAGGCCTATACCTGAAAGACGTCCGCCCAGTCAGGATGCTTGCGCCGTTCGGCATTCACGAAGGGGCAAAGTGGTACGATCTTGTAGCCATTCTCGCGCGCGTCGCGCACGAGGTTTTCGACCAAGGCGCGGCCCGCGCCGGTGCCCCGCAGTGCATCGGGAACGCCCGTATGATCCACGATGATCGTGGATGGCGAAAGAACTGAAAACGTCATCTCGGCCTCGGCGCCATCGCGACGCAGCACAAAGCGCCCCTTCGAGCCGTCGACAACTTTTTCAATCGGGGTATCAGTCATCGTCGCCAACCTCCGGCAGGGGACGTGTAACGCCCGATTCCGCGATGGCTACGAAAGTGAAATCGCCTTCCGTCACCATCACCTGTTCGCCGGTGCGCTGACGGCGAACCCAGGCTTCGACATGCATCCGAATGGATGTCCGGCCCGTGCCGCGAACTTCCGTATAGACCGAGAACAGGTCACCAATCAGCACCGGCTGGTGAAACCGAAGGGCTTCAATGGCGACGGTTGCGCACCGTCCCTTGGCGCGCTGGGCTGCGGTGACGCCGGCGGCAAGGTCCATCTGGCTGACGACCCAGCCGCCGAAGATGTCGCCGCCCGAGTTCGTGTCAGCGGGCATGGCGACTGTTTGCAATGTCAGAACGCCGTCCGGCGTCAGAGGCGTCGTCTCAGACAATCGTGGCCTCGGTCGCTGCACGCAGCTCGTCTTCGGTCACGCCGTCAGCGGTCTCGACGATCTTCAAGCCGCCTTCGACCACGTCAAGAACGCCAAGATTGGTGATGATGCGGTCGACGACGCCGGCCCCGGTCAGGGGCAGCGTACAGGCCTTCAGAAGTTTGCTGTCGCCGTGCTTGTTGGTGTGATCCATCACCACGATGACACGGCCAACGCCCGCCACGAGGTCCATGGCACCGCCCATGCCTTTGACCAGCTTGCCCGGAATCATCCAGTTTGCCAGATCGCCGTTTTCGGCCACTTCCATCGCGCCAAGGATCGCCGCCGCGATCTTGCCGCCCCTGATCATGCCGAAGGACGTGGCGCTGTCGAAGTATGCAGTACGCCTGAGTTCCGTGATGGTCTGCTTGCCCGCATTGATCAGATCGGGATCTTCTTCGCCTTCAAAGGGGAAGGGGCCCATGCCCAGCATTCCGTTTTCAGACTGTAGCGTGATGTCCTTGTCGCCAACGTAGTTCGCCACCAGCGTCGGGATCCCGATGCCAAGGTTCACATACATGCCGTCTTCAAGTTCTTCCGCCGCGCGTGCG
>CAZMKY010000600.1:0-4168 GCA_964566835.1 uncultured Rhodobacterales bacterium | reverse complement strand
GAGTGTCATGTGGGCGTGCAACATGTCGAGATGCCGCTTGTTCACGGGCAAATCGGTCGGTTCGCACACTGTGCCACCGGAGTGGTGCAGCCACTTCGACATATAGGCAAGCTTCACGAACTTGTTGAAGTCGCCCATCGTCGCATCGAACGTCAAAGGAGAGTTGATGTTGATCAGCGACGTCATGACAGTGTTGTTGGCGACGAAATCCTTGCCGAAGAGGATTTCTGACATCTCGACACTGTCGGCTGCACGCTCTGGCTCGGTGACGGACCCCATGTAGGGCTTGTCGCTCAGCGTCATGTGTGCGTGCAGCATGTCCAGATGGCGCTTGTTCACGGGCACATCCGTCGGCTCGCAAACCGTGCCGCCCGAATGGTGCAGCCACTTCGACATATAGGTCAGCTTCACGAACTTCCGGAAATCCTCCATCGTCGCATAGCGACGTCCACCGGCGGCATCGCGGACGAACGGCGGTCCATAGACCGGCGCCAGAACAAGGCTGTTGCCGCCAATGACTACCGATTTCTCGGGATTGCGGGCCATCTGCGTGAACTGCTGCGGTGCGGTCTTGCACAGCTCGCGCGCCAGCCCCTTTGGCAGACGCACACGTTCGCCCTCGACGTCGGCGCCCGCAGCCTTCCAGCGCTCCAGCGCGGCCGGGTTCTCAACGAAGTTGACACCGATTTCTTCCAGGACGGTTTCAGCGTTGGCCTCAATGATTTCGAGCGCTTCCGCATTCAGAACTTCAAGGTTCGGAATGTTACGCTCGATATATTTGGCAGCCTCAATTCGGACCGCTGTGCGTTCTGCACGCCGCGCGGCACCGCCGCCACCCCGGGCACGTCGTCTGGTCTGCGCTTCTGCCATGAGACACCTCGCTTGTTGCTGCCTACTCAGATAGCGCATCCCCCGGCCTGAAATACGCTGTTTTCGTCGCCTGAGGCGCGAAAGCGACATGGATGTCTTCCTTCCCGGTCCATCCATGGTATCTGGCGTCTTGCACACCCCTACGGGTGGGGATACGAGACGACATGACCAGCGCATCCCATGACCGCCTCCTCATCATCGATTTCGGATCTCAGGTAACGCAGCTCATCGCGCGCCGACTGCGCGAATTGAACGTCTACTGTGAGATCCATCCTTTCCAGCAGGTCGACGCGGCTTTCCTTGCCGACTTCGCACCCAAGGCCGTCATCTTCTCCGGTGGCCCCGCCAGTGTATTGGACGAAGGATCCCCGCGGCCGCCTGCAGAAGTCTTCGACCTTGGCGTTCCGATCCTTGGCATCTGTTATGGTCAGCAGGTCATGATGCACATGCTCGGCGGCAGGGTAGAGCGTGGCGACACCACTGCCGAGTTCGGGCGCGCCTATGTCGCCCCTTCCGCCAAGCTTGCATTGCTGGACGGCTGGTTCAAGACCGAGCGCGAACAGGTTTGGATGAGCCACGGCGACCATGTTGCTGAAATCGCGCCAGGTTTTGAAGTCTACGCCACCTCGCCCGGTGCGCCATTCGCGATCACGGCGGATACCAACCGCAACTTTTATGCGGTGCAGTTCCACCCTGAAGTCCACCACACGCCTATGGGCGCGCGCCTTTACGAAAACTTCATTCGCATGGCGGGCTTTGAAGGCGACTGGACCATGGCGTCCTATCGTGAAGAAGCTGTCGCGCGCATTCGGGAACAGGTTGGCGACGCGAAGGTCATCTGTGCATTGTCCGGCGGTGTCGACAGTTCCGTCGCTGCCGCGCTTATTCACGAAGCGGTCGGAGATCAGCTGACATGCGTGTTTGTGGATCACGGATTGCTGCGACTGAATGAGGCCGAAGAAGTCGTGGGTATGTTCCGCGATCACATGAACTTGCAGGTCATACACGCTGAAGAACAAGACCTTTTCCTTGGCGAGCTTGACGGCCAGAGCGACCCCGAGACCAAGCGCAAGATCATTGGTCGCCTCTTCATCGACGTTTTCCAGAAGTATGCCGATCAGATCGAAGGCGCGGCGTTCCTCGCGCAAGGGACACTCTATCCTGACGTGATTGAAAGCGTCAGCTTCTCGGGCGGCCCGTCCGTTACAATCAAATCGCACCACAATGTGGGCGGATTGCCGGAAAAGATGGGTCTGAAGCTGGTAGAGCCTCTGCGCGAGCTCTTCAAAGACGAAGTGCGCGCCTTGGGTCGCGAATTGGGACTGCCAGCACATTTCATCGGTCGTCACCCCTTCCCCGGACCCGGCCTCGCCATTCGTTGTCCAGGCGAGATCACACGTGAGAAGTTGGAAATCCTGCGCAAGGCTGATGCTGTCTACATCGATCAGATCCGCAAACACGGGCTCTACGACGAGATCTGGCAGGCATTTGTCGCCATTCTGCCCGTGCGCACGGTCGGCGTCATGGGTGATGGGCGGACATATGACTATGCGTGCGCCCTAAGGGCTGTGACGTCAGTCGACGGGATGACAGCCGACTACTATCCCTTCAGCCACGAATTTCTGGGTGAAACGGCGACGCGCATCATCAACGAAGTGCGCGGCATCAACCGGGTGACATACGACATCACCTCCAAACCACCGGGCACAATCGAGTGGGAATGATCCGCTCAGACTTTTTAACTTTTCCTTAATCAATCCCGGAAAAGGGCCACTTCTGTTGGCGCAAGAGCGACAAAAAGTTGGTTCCGGCTCGCGAAATCGCTTGGGTCATTGCCAACCTCAGGGCATCATGACCCTATAGTTATCCACAAGGTAATTTGTTCTGATTTCTCGATTCGGGGGTACACCATGGGACTTATTCGCTGGGTTCTGGCTCTGGCCATTCTTTCCATCTGGGCCGCATTCATTGGCACATCACTCTATGTCGCGATGTACGACGCTCCAGAAGAGCAGCGTTCAGCCGACACGATCATCGTTCTTGGTGGATCAATGTCGGACGCTGGCGCACCAATTGGCGCAACGCTTGAACGCATTGAAACCGCCGCCGCTCTCTACGCTGACGGCAAGGCCGAACGCGTCGTCCTGACCAGCGGGTCTGACGTCGCTGATGCAGGCACCGTGACGAGCGAGCTCGTCGCTGCTGCCGTCGCCGCAGGCATTCCGGAAGAAGCTGTGATTGCGGAAGGCGATGCAGATTCGACGTTGCAGAATGCGCTTTTCACGGCTGACATGGCTGAAACCGACCGCGCATTGCCGGTCATTCTGGTCACGCACCGCTATCACGCACCCCGCGCCTGGGCGAGCTTCCGTTGGGCGGGCTATAGCGATGTCAGCGTGACGTCGCCCGACGCAGGTCAGCCTTTCGCTGTAACCGAAGACCTTCTTTGGGAAAGCGTGAAGTGGCCGTTCAACATCGCCCGCGCTGCCGCGGCTTCGGTCGCCATGGCCGGTGACGTTCCACGCGAGAACTACGTGCAATACCTCGAATGATCACTTCATGACCGATCAGAGCCGGCCGCTTCTGGCCGCGCTCTGGATGACGGGCGCAATCTTCGCATTCTCTTCAATGGCCATCGGCGGACGCGCGGTGGCCATTGAGCTTGATACGTTCGAGTTGATGATGTTTCGCTCGTTCATCGGCCTATTCATCATGACCATGATCGGTGTCCTGACAGGACGCCTTGGCCAGATCCGCACCGGTCGGATCGGTCTGCACGTCTTGAGGAACATCTCGCATTTCGCAGGTCAGAACCTCTGGTTCTTTGCGCTCTCGCTTATTCCGTTGGCGCAGTTGTTCGCGCTGGAGTTCACCTCACCGATCTGGGTTCTGCTCTTTGCCATCCTGTTTCTCGGCGAACGTCTGACCCGGATGCGCGTGATCGCTGTCGCGCTTGGGTTCGCGGGCGCGCTTTTGGTGGCGCAACCGGGTGGTGATGCGAACCCGTTGGGGTTGGCGACCGCGGCTTTGGCGGCCATCGGCTTTGCCGGATCCATTGTCGCGACAAAGATGCTGACCCGTACAGAAAGCGTCTTCACCATTCTCTTCTGGCTGACGGCCATTCAAAGCGTTCTCGGCATCATCTTCACCGGATGGGACGGTGACATCGCATGGCCCAGTCTTGCGATCTGGCCGTGGGTCGTCATGGTCGGCCTTGCCGGTCTAATCGCCCACACCTGCCTGACAAATGCCCTGTCGGTTGCACCCGCGACAATCGTGGTTCCGATGGATTTTCTTC
>CAZMKY010000599.1:0-5545 GCA_964566835.1 uncultured Rhodobacterales bacterium | reverse complement strand
CATGATCCTCTCGGGGGATCTGACGCATTTTGGCGATGCCGGCGCCTACACAAGATTGGCGCAGCGGTTGAAAGATGTGCCCCTGCCGGTCGTTCCCCTGCCCGGCAATCACGACAAACGCGCGCCCATGATCGCCGCCTTTCCGGCAGAAACCGAGGATGACGGATTCTTTCACCGGATCATCGAGACCGAAGACATCAGGCTCATCGCGCTAGATACCCTGGATGAAGCGGCGCCAGACAAGCATTCTGGTCATCTTTGCCGGGTTCGCCGGGCATGGCTGGATCAAGCGCTCGACACTCCAAAGCGCAAGATCGTCATCACGCACCATCCGCTTGCACTGACCGGCTTCGACGGCATGGACGCCATACGTCTCCGGGACGCCGATCTGGTGACAGAGGTGCTAAAATCGGCTGGCACCGAACTCGTGATCTCCGGTCATATTCACCGGACGATTTCCGGCGTCTGGCGTGGCCTGCCCTTTGCTATTGTGAAAAGCCCCTGTCACCAGATGCCCATGCGCCTTGGGCCGGAACGCTCTGACGTCTCCAGCGCAGAACCCGGCGGCTACGGCATCGTGCTGATCGAAAAGGACGGCGTCATCGTCCACACAAGCGACACGGAAGACGCCCCCGTCATCGCCGAGAAGGGATCCGCGACGCCAGAAGGCGGCTAGGCCAACATGCAAGGTGCCGGATAGTTCCCTGATCCGCCATGCAATTTCTGCAAAGCACCTTTCACAATCTGTGACTTGTTGTGCGCTAACAATTCCATAAATTCCGCAGTGCAGCGAGGTGCTGCAAACACAGAAAAGGAATTGAAATGCTGAAAGAAACGCTCCGCAAACGGGCACAATACAACCGCACCGTTTCCGAAATCCGCTCCATGCCGCTCGACGTTGCGCTCGACCTGGGCATCTTCAAAGAAGACGCTGAAAAGATCGCACGTCATGCCGTCTACGGCCGCTGATACAAACGGCACGTCGGCCGAAGACAGCGACGGATCACAGACTATCTGACGGGCGCACCACCAAGGTTGCGCCCGTTTTCTTTGTCGGAACGCCCTAGCGGCCCAACCGACGCTTCACCCGGAAATAATTGCGCAAAAGGATCGGCGGGACGATATCGCGGATGACGCGCATGCGTGCCTCACCACTGGCGGCATCATTGGTGCCCGGACGCTGCTTGAACACGGTCGATTGCCCGATGCGCCCCTCTTCCCAGGTTGCGGTATAGTAATAAAGCGCGATCGAAAGCCGCGGCTCATTCTCAGGGTGGTTCACCGGCTCCGGATTGCCGTGCATGGTGTTGTCACCGGTCGAGAAACAGCACATCCGCCCCATCACCGGGGTAAACTTAGCGATCTGTTCTGACATGTCATCCGTCCAGACCTCGAAACTTCCGCCGTATTCTTCCTTCCAGTCCGGGTGCAGGTAGATCAGCACGTTCAACCGACGCTGAAGGTTCATGACCTTGTGGTGATTGAAGTCCGCATGAATGCTCAGAAAACCGGTCGTTTCCGTCCTGTGGATGCCGCCGCCCTGAAAATACGGGTCGGGGATCAAGCCGGGAATGCCAGACATCTGCTCCAGAAACTGAATAAACGCGCGCGAGTTCAAAGCGTTGAACACGGCCCGTGTGTAAGGCGGCAGACGATCCGGGTTGTACGAGGTCTTCAACCGCTCGTTGCCACTCGAATGCTCGGGCGCCTGCTCACCCATCGACAGGGCCTCAGAGCGCACTTTTTCCAACAGTTCCATCGGAAGGAAATTGTCGAAGCAGCCATAGTCGAACGGGCTTTTGCCCTGATAGTCCTTCGCCAACGCCGCGCCGACCTCTTTGGCCACGCTATGCTCGATCCGAAGCGTTTCTGGATCAATGGGATAGATCGGCTCTGACATTCGGGTCACCTCTCACAAAATCGGTCCCGCCGGACCATACATGGAACTCCGCCGGAAATATGGCGATTCCGTCAGCCGTTTTGCAAGCGTGCCACAAGCGCATCGCGCACGGACGGCGTTACAAAGCTGGACACATCACCGCCCAGTCTCGCGATTTCTTTGACCAGCTTGGACGCGATGGCCTGATGCTGCGCTTCGGCCATGAGGAATACAGTCTCGATCTGGTCGTCCAGAACCCGGTTCATGCCAACCATCTGATACTCGTATTCAAAATCCGCGACAGCACGCAGGCCGCGCACGATGATGCTGGCACCCACGTCGCGGGCGCAATCAATCAACAGGTTTTCGAAAGGATGCGCCGTGATCTCGCAGCCCGTCTCGGCGGCCACGACAGCGCATTCTGCTTCGATCATGGCCACACGCTCATCAAGGTCGAACATCGGTCCCTTGTCGCGATTGATCGCCACGCCGATGACCAGCTTGTCGACAAGAGCCGTCGCGCGCCGGATGATATCCAGATGGCCCAGCGTCACCGGGTCAAAAGTGCCGGGGTAAAGGCCAACGCGCATGATGGTGCACTCCTCAACGGATCGTTAGGGCCTCCCTGCCACGGAAAACCCTGTCGGTTCAAGCAAATGAGCCGCCCTGCTGGTGCGTGACGGGGCCTAGTAGCCCTTGATCATGCCTTCCAGCGCATCTTTCTCCATCGACAATTCGTCCAAACGCGCTTTCACGACATCTCCGATCGAAATCAGGCCGATCATCTTCGGCCCGTCCATCACTGGCATATGGCGGAAGCGGCCATCGGTCATCTTGGTCAGAACCTGATCTGTCGTCTCGGACGCCGTGCAGGACACAAGGTTCCGCGTCATCAGATCATCCACCGGCAGATCAAGGCAGGATCCACCGCGCCTCCCAAGCTCCCGAACGATGTCCCGCTCGGACAAGATGCCAAGCGGCGTCTCTCCGTCCGATGAAACGATCAAGGCACCAATCTTCTTTTCAGACAGCATCTTGCTGGCCTCGCCGACTGATACGCCCGGCGCAATGGTCACCACGGCGCCCCCGTCCTTCGATGCCAGAATTCTCTGAACAAGCATATCCGTCCCTCCGTCTGTCTTTTATGTCCCTTCAGCGTCCGCCAGCGCCCCCCGCCCTGTCAAGCCCGCGCCGCGGTTGGTCATCTCTGCACGCATGCCGTCAATCAGGGCCACGGCAAAGCGATTCAGTCGTTCAACGCGACTGTCGTCCGCATGGCGGATCAACCAGAACGCCCGTGACAGGTGGATCTCATCGGCCAGCACAGGCTCCAAATCCGGGCAATCTGGCATGGCGAAGTCATGCACAATCCCCACACCGGCACCCGCGCGCAGCATGGCGACCTGAACCGTGACCATGTTGGAGGCCAGATCGACGCGTCCGATCCCGGCCTCAGCCAGATAATCCAACTCCGCGTCAAAAATCAGATCAGGGATATATCCCACAATCGGATGGGCCATCAGGTCCTTACGCGTACGGATCGGAGGGTGATTGCTCAGATAGGTCTTCGACGCAGCAAGATGCAGACCATAGGGGGCGATCTTCTGGACGGTCAGACGACCTGTGCGCGGTCGGCTGACGCCGATAGCCATGTCGGCTTCCCGTCGCGACAGGTTGAAGACACGGGGCAACGCCACGATTTGAACCGACAGCCCCGGATTGGCCGCCACGATGTTCTGGGTAACGTTCGCCAGAATGTACGTTGCGCATCCATCCGGCGCGCCCAAACGGATCGTGCCCGTCAGACCTTGCGACGGACCTCTCAGCGCCTCCAGCCCGCCGATCATGGCGGCCTCCGCAGTCTCCGCATGATCCAGAAGTGCTTGGCCCGCCTCGGTCAGGACATAGCCTTGGGGCGATTTCGCAAACAGAACCGCGTCCAGCGCACGCTCCAACCGCGCGATGCGTCGCCCGACGGTTGCCGGGTCCAGTCGCAGGCGTCGCGCCGCGCCAGACAGACTTTCCTCCCGCGCCACGGAAAGGAATATTCGCATGTCATCCCAGTCTTTCACGCCGATCGTCCCTGCATTTTCGCAAAACCCTTTTGGGAAACTGCCGCTTTTCCGAACGTATCGCCACCCCTATTCTGCCTTTTGAAAAAAGGAGGATCCCATGGAAGAGCTGTCGCATTTCATTGACGGTGCCCACGTTTCCGGCACGTCCGGGCGTTTTGCCGATGTCTACAACCCCGCAACGGGCGAAGTGCAAGCGCGCGTGCCGCTGGCCAGCAAGGCAGAATTGGATGACGCTGTGGCCCGTGCCGCTGCTGCGCAGCCCGGCTGGGCCGCGACGAACCCGCAACGCCGCGCCCGCGTATTGATGGAGTTTGTGCGCCTGCTGAACCGCGACATGGACAAACTGGCCGAAGCGCTCAGCCGCGAGCACGGCAAGACCATCCCGGATGCCAAGGGCGATGTGCAGCGTGGCCTCGAAGTGGTCGAGTTCTGCATCGGTGCGCCGCATCTTCTGAAGGGCGAATTCACGGACAGCGCTGGTCCCGGCATCGACATGTACTCGATGAAGCAGGCTTTGGGTGTCGTGGCCGGCATCACGCCGTTCAACTTCCCCGCCATGATCCCGATGTGGAAGATCGCGCCTGCACTTGCCTGCGGCAACGCATTCATCCTGAAGCCATCGGAACGCGACCCATCCGTTCCTCTCATGCTGGCTGAGCTTCTGAAAGAAGCAGGCCTGCCCGATGGCGTCCTTCAGGTCGTCAATGGCGACAAGGAAAGCGTCGACGCCATTCTCGACAACGAAACGATCCAGGCCGTCGGCTTCGTGGGCTCCACGCCCATCGCCGAATACATCTACGCCCGCGGCTGTGCCGCTGGCAAACGTGTGCAGTGCTTTGGCGGCGCGAAGAACCATATGATCGTGATGCCTGACGCTGACATGGACCAGGCCGCCGACGCGCTTGTCGGTGCCGGATACGGCGCGGCTGGCGAACGCTGCATGGCCATCTCGGTTGCCGTGCCCGTGGGCGATGAGACGGCAGACCGTCTGATCGAGAAGCTGGTCCCCCGGATCGAAGCGCTGAAGGTCGGCCCCTACACGGCTGGCAACGATGTCGACTTCGGCCCGCTCGTCACGCAGGCTGCCAAAGATCGTGCCCTCCGCCTCGTCAATGAAGGCGTGGACGCCGGGGCCGAACTGGTGGTCGACGGTCGCGACTTCAAACTGCAGGGCTATGAAGAAGGCTTCTTCATCGGTGCGCACCTCTTCGACAAAGTGACACCGGACATGTCGATCTACCGCGAAGAGATCTTCGCGCCGGTTCTCTCGACAGTGCGCGCAGAGACCTACGAAGACGCTTTGAACCTCGCCATCGACAACCCTTATGGCAACGGTACGGCCATCTTCACCCGCGACGGTGACACGGCACGCGATTTCGCAAACCGGATCAACATCGGCATGGTCGGCATCAACGTCCCTATCCCGGTGCCGCTGGCCTATCACACCTTTGGTGGCTGGAAGAAGTCGGGCTTCGGCGATCTGAACCAGCACGGACCAGACGCGTTTAAGTTCTACACCCGGACCAAGACCGTCACCGCCCGCTGGCCATCCGGCATCAAGGAAGGCGGCGAGTTCTCTATTCCTGTGATG
>CAZMKY010000598.1:0-1517 GCA_964566835.1 uncultured Rhodobacterales bacterium | reverse complement strand
CGCGCTCGACCTGAAGCTGACCATCGTCGACAACGCATCAGGCGACGGATCGCTGGACGTCTTGCGCGCTTGGGCCACGGACCCGCGCGTCCAGATTGTTGCGTCAGACGTCAATGGCGGTTTCTCGGCAGGCCACAACCTTGGCATCGGAAGCGGCGAGGCCGACTACTACATGCCATTTAATTCGGATGCTGTCCTCAGACCCGACTTTTTCACAGAAGCGCTGGCCTTCATCGCAGCACACCCGGATCTCGGTCTGATCGCACCAAGGATAGAGCATGATGACGGCGAACAGCAGGTCAATTGCTTCCGGCTCCACACGCCATTGAGCGAACTGCTCCGCGCGGCGCAAACCGGTCCCGTGTCGCGGGCTTTTCCGCGCCATCAGATCGCCCTGCCCCAGCCCTGGACCCCGGATCGGATCGAATGGGCGAGTTTTGCCTGCATCCTGATCAAGCACGATGTCGTGCAGACCTTGGGCCAAATGGACGAAGGTTACTTCCTGTATTTCGAGGACGCGGAATACGGCCGTCGTGCGCGGCAGGCGGGCTGGTCCATCGGCTATGCCGAGACGGCCAAGGCCGTGCATTTTCGCGGAGGCAGCGGCCCGGTGAAGACCCTGATCGCCAAGAAGGCGCGCCTGCCCGCATACTTCTACCGCTCCCGAAGCCGCTTCTTCGCACAAACGCATGGCCGGGGCGGATTGCTTCTGGCCAACCTGCTTTGGCATCTAGGTCGTGTCATTGCGCAGTCCCGTCGCCTGGCAGGCGCAAAGGTGCCCCCTGCAGTGGAACACGAAGCCCGCGATATCTGGATCGGGTTTTCCGACCCGCTCGCCGAGGAGGCGCGGACATGAGCCGGGACCCGGACTTTCTGGTCATAGGCGCGATGAAGTGCGGCACGTCGACCTTGCACGAACAGCTTGCCCTGCAAGACGGCCTGTTTCTGACAACCCCGAAAGAGCCGAACTTCTTTTCCGATGACGCCATCTTTGCCAAGGGCATGGGATGGTATTCGAGCCTTTTCGATGCCGCAGAGCCGGGCGATCTCTGCGGCGAAAGCAGCACGCATTACACAAAGCTGCCCACCTACCCGGAAACTGTGGCGCGCATGGCGGCGGCCTTGGATCGGCCGCGTCTGATCTACATGATCCGCAATCCGCTGGAGCGGGCGATGTCACACTACATCCACGCGTGGAGCGAGCGTGAGGTCAGCGAAGATGTCGAAGAGGCGTTCCGCACAAACCAGACGTTCCGCGCCTATGGCGCCTACGGCATGCAGATCCAGCCTTTCGTGGATTGGGTCGGGGCCGAGAACATCCTGCTTCTGTCTCTCGAAGAGATGAAGTCTGACCCGGAAGGCACGCTTGCCCGTGTCGGCCAATTCATCGGCGCCAATACCCCAATGGTCTGGCAGCACGATCTGGCGCAACAGAACGTCTCTGGCGCGCGTGTCCGTCGCCTGCCCTTTCAGTCTCTCTTGATCGACAATCCCGTGGCGCGGGCACTCCGCCGCAC
>CAZMKY010000597.1:0-2008 GCA_964566835.1 uncultured Rhodobacterales bacterium | reverse complement strand
GCCTTGGCACCCGCAAAGGTGCGCGCCACGTCGCGCAGAACGTCCGCCTCGATGCCGCAAACGGCCGCCATCTTCTCAGGCGAGAAGTCGGCCAGATGCGCCTTCATCGCGGGCCAGTTTTCGGTCATCGCGTCAATATATTGCGTGTCGAACAGGTTTTCTTCGACAATCACATGCATGATCGCGTTCAGCATCGAGACGTCAGCGCCCGGCTTGAACTGAAGCATATGGCTGGCATGCCGTTTCAGCCCCTGCCCCCGCGGATCCATGACGATCAGTTTTCCGCCGCGCTTGGCAAACTGCTTGAAGTAGGTCGCGGCCACAGGATGGTTCTCGGTCGGGTTGGCCCCGATGACGATGGCCACATCGGCATTCTCGATCTCGTTGAACGTGGCGGTCACGGCACCTGAGCCCACGTTCTCCATCAACGCAGCCACGGACGACGCGTGACAGAGCCGCGTGCAGTGATCGACATTGTTGTGGCCAAAGCCCTGACGGATGAGTTTCTGGAAGAGGTAAGCCTCTTCGTTCGAGCACTTTGCAGATCCAAAGCCCGCAACGCGACGACCTGTATCAGCACGAAGGTCGGAAAGCCCCTTGGCTGCGAAATCCAGAGCTTCGTCCCATGTCGCTTCGCGGAAATGGGTCTGCCAATTGGCGGGGTCGACGTTCAAACCCTTCGCCGGCGCGTCATCCAGCCGGATCAGCGGCTTGGTCAGACGGTGTGGATGATGGATGTAGTCGAAGCCAAAGCGCCCTTTGACGCAAAGACGATTTTCATTCGAAGGACCTTCGATGCCATCGACATATTTGATCTTGCCGTCCTTCACCTTGAACGACAGCTGGCACCCAACACCGCAATACGGACAGACGCTTTCGATTTCTTCGTCGAAGTCCGCGCTATCACCGGCTTGCGTGTCATCCAGAACGTTGGCGGGCATGAGCGCGCCCGTCGGACAGGCCTGAACGCATTCACCGCAGGCCACGCAACTGGACGCGCCCATGGGATCGTTCTGATCGAAGACGATTTCGGCCTCCCGGCCCCGGAAGGCCATGCCGATCACGTCGTTGACCTGAACTTCGCGGCAAGCGCGAACGCAGAGATTGCATTGGATGCAGGCGTCCAGATTGACCCGCATGGCGACGTGGCTGTCATCCAGAAGCGGTATCGTCTCGGCTTCGACCCGCGGAAAGCGGCTTTCACTGACCCCGGTCAGCGCCTTCATGTCGTTGAAGTGGCTGGAGGAATCGTGATCGGTCTGAGCTTGATCCGCGACCAGAAGCTCCATCACCATCTTGCGCGATTTCTCGGCCCGTTCCGATGCCGTCTTGACGACCATGCCGTCGCTCGCCGGGCGCACACAGGACGCGACAAGCGTCCGCTCGCCTTCGACTTCGACCATGCAGGCCCGGCAGTTTCCATCAGGGCGATAGCCCGGCGCGGGCTTATGGCAGAGATGCGGGATTTTCAGGCCCTGCCCGTTGGCCGCTTCCCAAATCGTCGTGCCTTCGGGGACGGTAACGTCCTTGCCATCAAGCTCGAACGTGATGGTGGTGATCTGACTTCCGTCCATCAGATTTCCTCCCCAAAGTGTTTCATAACAAGGCGGATCGGGTTCGGTGCGGCCTGACCCAGACCGCAGATTGAGGCATCGGCCATCACATCACAAAGGTCAGTCAGAAGGTCCTGATCCCAACTGTCGGCCTGCATCAGCTTGACGGCCTTTTCGCCCCCCGTGCGGCACGGCGTGCACTGCCCACAGCTTTCGTCTTCAAAGAACTTCAGCATGTTCAGCGCCGCATCACGGGCCTTGTCGTGATCCGACAAGACAACGACCGCGGCAGAGCCGATGAAGGACCCGTGCGGCTGCAGCGTGTCGAAATCTAGCGGAATATCGTCCATCGACGCCGGCAACAGGCCCGAGGACGGACCACCCGGCTGATACGCTTTGAACACGTGCCCGTCGGCCATGCCGCCAGCCGCTTCGATAATGTCCGTGATCGTGGA
>CAZMKY010000596.1:0-4769 GCA_964566835.1 uncultured Rhodobacterales bacterium | reverse complement strand
CAGGCGGCATCCGGGTCTGCGACGACGCGCCCGAGATGATCGTGGCAAACGCCCGCTGGACCCGCGTCCTTGCCGTGTCCTGGGATGGCTCAGAATTCGCCGTCACCGATCTTGGCCCGCACCAAAATCGCGCAAGCTTCGCTCAGGCAATGACCTGCTAAGCCCTTCACGGGTCCAGAAATATCCCCGCCGGAGGCTCCAGAGAGGGCACTGGACCTCTGCGGCATGCGTCAGTCCCCAAGGGCGCGCCAGCCGATATCGCGCCGGCAAAAACCATCCTGCCATTCGATCTTGTCGACCATCGCGTAGGCCCGCTCGCGCGCCTCAGCCAGATCGCGTCCGCGCGCGGTGACATTCAGAACGCGCCCGCCGGCCGCAACGATCTGACCATCGGCCTTTGTCGTGCCCGCGTGAAACACCATGTTCGTGCTGTCGGACGGCAGATCGTCTAGCCCGTAGATCGCCGTCCCCTTTGCATAACTTCCGGGGTAGCCATTGGCGGCCAGCACGACCGTCATGGCGTGATCGTCAGCCCAATTGACCTGAGCGCTGTCCAACCGGCCTTCGGCGGCGGCTTGAATAAGGTCCAAAGCCTGTGCGCCAAGCCGCATCATAAGAACCTGACACTCCGGATCGCCAAAGCGGACATTGTATTCGACAAGCCGAGGCGCCCCGTCCTTGATCATCAATCCGGCGTAAAGAACGCCACGATAGGGCGTCCCGCGCTTGGCCATCTCTGCAAGCGTCGGGCGCACGATCTCGGACATGGCGCGCTCTGCGATCTCGTCCGTAAGGACCGGGGCAGGGGAATAGGCACCCATGCCGCCGGTGTTCGGACCGGTGTCCCCTTCGCCCACGCGTTTATGGTCCTGTGCCGTGCCAATCGGCAAAGCGACCTCACCGTCACAAAGAATGAAGAAACTCGCTTCTTCGCCGTCCATGAATTCCTCGATGACAACGCTTGCGCCCTCGACCGAGAAAAGCGCGTCGAGCGCCTCCATGGCGTCCGCTTCTGTCATCGCCACAGTCACACCTTTGCCGGCGGCCAAACCATCGGCCTTGACGACGATGGGGGCACCTTCTGCGGCCACGTAGGCCTTGGCGGCGTCCAACGCATCGAACCGCGCCCATCCGGCAGTTGGGGCGCCGGCGGCGTCGCAGATTTCCTTGGTAAAGGTCTTTGATGCCTCAAGCTCTGCCGCGGCGGCAGACGGGCCGAAGACGGCGATCCCGGCGGCAGCCAGTTCGTCGGCGACGCCGGCGGCCAAGGGGGCCTCTGGTCCGATGATGACCAGATCGACGGCTTCGCTTGCCGCAAATTCGGCAACCTTGGCCCCATCTTCGATGTCGAGCGCGGCGCATTCGGCCAGACCTTCCATCCCGGCATTGCCCGGTGCCGCGATCAGCCTGTCGCATTTCGGGTTCTGTGCCACGGCCCAGGCCAGCGCGTGTTCCCGTCCACCTTGGCCAAGGATCAGAATGTTCATCGCTCGATATCCCCCGTGTTTGATTGGGGGCCTAGCGCAAGCCGACAGATCGGGCAAGCCGCGCATTCAGGGCTTCAACTTGAGGCCGCCCCTCCTTAGACTTTGCCAAAGGCAGCGAGGCACGGAATGGACCTGATCGACGACCCACAGCCAGGCGAAAACGCCCCCGAATTCACGGTGGGAGAGCTCTCTGGTGCCGTCAAACGCGTCATTGAAGGCGAATTTGGCCGTGTCCGCGTCAAGGGCGAAGTCGGACGCGTCGTCCGGGCGAAATCCGGGCATCTCTATTTCGATCTGAAAGACGACCGCGCGGTCATCAATTGCACGACATGGAAGGGGCAGGTGCCGGGTCTGGGCGTCTTGCCCGAAGAAGGGATGGAGGTCGTAGCAACGGGCCGGCTGTCCACCTATGCGCCGCAGTCTCGCTATAACCTGAACGTCGACACGATTGCCGTCGCGGGCGTTGGCGCGCTGATGGCGCTGCTGGAAAAGCGCAAGGCCGCGCTTCAGGGCGAAGGGCTGTTCGATATCAGCCGGAAGAAGCCAATTCCCTACCTGCCCGAGGTGATCGGCGTGGTGACGTCGCCCACGGGGGCCGTGATCCGCGATATCTTGCACCGGTTGCGCGACCGCTTTCCCAGAAAGGTGCTGGTCTGGCCGGTTGCCGTGCAAGGGGAACGCTCGGCGCCCGAAGTTGTGCGCGCGATCGAAGGCTTCAACGCGTTGTCACCGGGGGGTGCCCTGCCGCGCCCGGATCTTCTGATCGTGGCACGGGGCGGCGGGTCTATCGAAGACCTCTGGGGCTTCAACGAGGAAGCCGTCGTGCGCGCCGCGGCGGCGTCCGCCATCCCGCTGATCTCGGCCGTTGGTCACGAGACGGACACGACGCTGATTGACCACGCGGCCGACCGCCGCGCGCCGACACCGACGGCTGCGGCCGAGATGGCCGTGCCTGTCAGGATGGATCTGATTGCGTGGTCCGATCAGTGTGGCGCGCGCCTGCGGCGCGGGCTGGTCACCGGAGTTCAGCGCCGCCGCGAGCGTCTGCGCGACCTCGCCCGTGTCCTGCCGCGCCGCGACGCGCTTTTGTCGACCCCGCGCCAGCGCCTTGACGAAGTCTCGGACCGCTTGGACCGGGCCTTGGGGCGGATGGTCGATCGTCGCCGCACCCAGTTGGCCGAAGCAGCTGGCGCGCTGCGCCCCGCCGTATTGACCGGGCGTCTTCGCGATGAGCGTCGCCAATTGGTCCGTCAGGCGGCGCGCGTGACGCCAGCGCTCAAGCGGCAATTGGATGATCACATGACGCGGTTGGCCGCGCTGGATCGGCTCAGAACGACCTTGGGGTACGAGGCAACTCTGACCCGCGGCTTTGCTGTCGTCCGGGCAGAAGGCGCCGTCGTGACCGAAGCAGGCGCGGCAAGCGCCGCTGACCGGCTTGAGATCCAGTTCAAGGATGGTCGCGTCGGTGTCAGCGTCTCGGGCGAAGCACCAAACCCCGCCCCAAAACCTGCCAAGAAGTCAGCAAAAACAAAGCCGTCCGACGATCAGGGCAGCCTCTTCTAGGTCACACACCAACTTTCGGCCCCAGGCATTGCATCGGACGGTTCGATTCCTTTGTCTGATAGACGGACAGGTCGTCGTCCCCCTCGAAACGCGCCGTCAGGGCATCGCCTTCAAGGTAGAATGTCCAGCATTGCGGCGACGGGATCGTCTCGTAGACAAAACAGATCTGTTCGCCCTCGGGATACCAGTACCCTTCGTCACAGGTGTCATTCAGATAGCTCCAACGAACTTGGCGATTCCTCAGATATTGTTCGACCCCGAAGGGCACGCCACCCACAGCAAACTCCAGCGTCTTGCCGCTGACACGCGCCTGAAACTCTTCTGCGGTCAGGGGGCGCTCTGCGGCGGCAGCGGTGGCGGTCAGGGCGAAAATCAAGGCAATCATTCTGAACATGTCGGCCACCATGGCATGGCCGCGCGCGCTCTGCCACCTGATGGTCTTCCCCTTGGGCAAAGAACGGCTTAGGTGACAAGTAAGGAGACCACGGCATGGCATTTTTCTCAAAGCTCAAAGAACGCCTGTTCAAGTCGTCATCGAAGATCGATGAAGGGCTGGATGCGATCGTCGAAGACGGCGGGGAAGAGACAATCGAAGCGCCGGTCGTCACGCCTGAACCGGAAGCCGCACCAGCCGTCGAGGAACACGTCACAGAGCCTGTTGCGGAACCCGCGCCAGTCGCGCATTCGGAGCCAGAGCCAGAGCCAGAGCCAGAGCCAGAGCCAGAGCCAGAGCCAGAGCCGATTGCGGCAGCGCCTGAACCGGCACCTGCCCCTGCACCTGAGCCTGTTCAGACAGCCGCACCGGCCTCGAAGCCGGGCTTCTTGGGCCGTATCCTGCGCCGCGATACCGCCCAACCGGTGATGCGCCGGGTCTTGGACGATGACATGCTGGAACAGATCGAGGAGTTGTTGATCACCGCCGACATGGGCGTCGACACGGCGATGCGCGTTACGGCCAATATGGCTGAAGGCCGCGTCGGTCGCCGCTTCTCGACGGCGGAGTTGAAGGAAGTCATGGCCGGCGAAGTGGCCCGCATCATGGAACCTGTGGCCAAGCCCATGCCGCTTTACCAAAAGCGCCCGCAAGTTGTGCTGGTGGTGGGCGTGAATGGGTCCGGCAAGACGACGACAATCGGAAAGCTGGCCAGCCAGTTCCGGGCCGCCGGGAAATCCGTTGTCATTGCGGCAGGCGATACCTTCCGGGCTGCCGCGGTGGAGCAGTTGCAGGTCTGGGGTGATCGCGCCGGTGTTCCGGTGATGACGGCGCCAGAAGGATCTGATCCGGCAAGCCTTGCCTTCGACGCCATGACACGCGCCGAAGCCGATGGCGCGGACCTTTTGATGATCGACACGGCAGGGCGTCTTCAGAACCGTGCCGATCTTATGGAAGAACTGGCCAAGATCGTTCGGGTCATTCGCAAGAAAGATCCCGATGCACCGCACAACACGCTGCTGGTGCTGGACGCGACCACGGGTCAGAACGCGCTTTCACAGGTCGAAATCTTCCAGAAGATTGCTGATGTCTCGGGCCTTGTGATGACCAAGCTGGACGGGACCGCCAAGGGCGGTGTTCTGGTCGCCTTGGCCGACCGCTTTGGTCTGCCGATCCACGCCATCGGCGTGGGCGAACAGATCGACGACCTTCAGCCCTTTGATCCGGAAGAATTCGCCGCCGCGCTGACCGGATTGGACGTATGACGGACCTTATGCTGGAGGGGC
>CAZMKY010000595.1:0-1894 GCA_964566835.1 uncultured Rhodobacterales bacterium | reverse complement strand
AACAACTTTGCAAGCGCCACCAAGATGCTCGAACGCAGCGACCTTGTCTGTGTTTTGCCCTCCGTGACCGCGAAGGCAAGCGTTGAGGCGGGGCTGCTCGTTTCGCGCCCGACACCGGTTCCGGTTCCGGGACCGACGCTTAGCATGTTTTGGCACAAGCGCGTTGACCGCGATCTCGGCAATGTCTGGCTTCGAAACCTGCTCAAGGACATCGCGGCAGACTCGTGAACCCTCGGTGAACCAACGCTCGATCTCGCAGGTCCCCTTCAGTCACTATTGAGAAAGTTCCAGATGTCAGAGATGACGACCGAACCTTCGCCCACCGCGGATGCGACGCGTTTGACTGACCTCGCACGGACGTCCCCGACCGCAAAGAGACCTGGGTAAGTGGTCGCGTAGCTTGACGTGGCACCGACCGTTTCGCCGCTGAGCACAAAGCCGCGATTATCAAGTTCAGCGAGATCAGAGAGCCAGTCCGTGTTGGGAGCAGCGCCTACCATGACGAACAGGTTCGGCGCATCGATCGTTTGGCTCTTGCCTGATTGATCAACTGTGATGGTTTCGAGCGATCCATGGCCATTCAACTGAGTCACACGTGTTTCAAAGTGAATGGTGATGTTCGGGTCTGCCTCAAGCCGACTTCTCAGGTAGTCAGACATGGACGCGGCCAATGATGGGCCGCGGACCAGCAGGTGCACATGGCTGGCGTGCCGCCGGAGGAACATCGCCGCTTGGCCTGCCGAATTGCCGCCTCCGATGATAGCGGCCTCGTTGCCGCTGCAAAAGCGTGCCTCCATGTCTGTTGCGGCGTAATAGACACCTGCGCCTTCAAAGTCTTCTAGCCGGTCCAGAGGCAGGCGTCGGTACTGGACGCCGGTCGCCACAAGGACTGCGCGCGCCCTCACTTTACTGTCGCAATCAAGACGAACATCAAAGCCACCATCTATTGCTTCGATGCCCGAGACCCGACGCGGGACGGCAAACTGGGTTCCGAATTTGAGGGCTTGGATATATCCCCGCCACGCCAGGTCTGAGCCGGAAATACCCGTTGGGAATCCCATGTAATTTTCGATCCGGCTGGACGTTCCCGCCTGACCTCCGATCGCGATGTCATCGACCACCAACGCCGAAAGCCCCTCCGCACCGGCATAGACACCTGCAGCGACTCCGGCTGGACCACCACCCACAATGAGAAGGTCAAAGGCAGCCCCGCTGGTCACGCCTTGGTCCAGCCCCAGCAAGTCCGCGATCTTGCGTGGTGTCGGGTCTTCGACGACCCGGTCCTTTCCGAAGATTACGGCCGGTGCCGAACCGTGCCCCCCTACAGCAGGGCCCAGATCAGCCGTAGTCTCATCGCCAATCTCTTCGGTTATATATGGGATCTTGTTGCGGTCAGCGAAGGCGACGATCTTTTGGAGGGAAGGATCGCGATCTGCACCGATGATCTTCAGGCTGCTGGCATGAACCTCGAGTTGCATCCGGCGTCTGGCGGCCATCACGCTGATGATGATGTCCGACATTTCGGGGATTCTGGACATCAGTTGCAGCATCTCGGTGCGCCGGACTTCCAGCGTTTGAGTCGCCTTCACCGCTCGCATCGGCAAGGTGACCCTCGCACCGCTCAGAAAAGTGATATCGCCAACAAATTGGGTCGGACCAATCGTGCCTTTCATCAAGCGCCGCTCGGTGTAGGGGTCGACGGCCTCGACCTCCCCTTCAAGGACGTAAACGAACCGATCCAAAGCCTCACCAGCAGGCAAGACATACTGTCCCGGCACATAGTCTCTGATGGTTGCGATCTCGCGGATCGCTGCAACGTGATCCGGAGATAGCGGAGTGCGACGCATCTGCGTCAGGTCGTCGGCCAAGGATTCCATGGTCGTCTCCTGTCTTT
>CAZMKY010000594.1:0-4382 GCA_964566835.1 uncultured Rhodobacterales bacterium | reverse complement strand
GGAACAAGGCGCCATAGCTGTGCATGTTCTCTAGGAACCAGTCGTCACGATCGGTCATAACCTGAACGTGCTCGGAGGCGATGTCATTGGCGACATCCAGCATCTCTTCATACGTGTCGCAGAGGATGATTTCGCCGTAATCTTCCCAGCTTTTAGAGGCGGTATCTGCCGTCGGTAGTTTTTCGAGGATCTTGCCGATCCACTCTATCGTCTCGTCTGCAAGCTTCTGCGAATTCGTGACCAGAACGGCGGGCGAGTTGTAGCCATGTTCGGCCTGGCCCAGAAGGTCGGGGGCACACATCTCGCCATCGACCGTTTCATCAGCGATCACCATGGTTTCCGTTGGACCGGCAAAGAGATCGATCCCGACACGACCATAGAGCTGACGCTTGGCTTCGGCGACGAAGGCATTGCCGGGTCCCACCAGCATATGGACCGGGTCGATCGATTCCGTCCCGATGGCCATCGCGCCGACCGCCTGAATGCCTCCCATGACGTAGATCTCGTGCGCGCCGCCCAAGTGCATGGCCGCAATGACCGCCGGGTTTGGTTCGCCCTTGAAGGGCGGTGTTGCGGCAATGATGCGCGGCACACCGGCGACAGAGGCTGTCGCGACCGACATATGGGCCGATGCGACCATCGGAAACTTACCGCCCGGCACATAGCATCCGACCGATTGGACGGGGATGTTCTTGTGTCCGAGGATCACGCCAGGCATGGGCTCGACCTCAATATCAAGCATCGAATCCCGTTGCGCCTGAGCGAAGTTCCGCACCTGCTCTTGCGCAAATTTGATATCGGCCATGTCGCGCTCGGACACCTTGGCCATCAAAGCCTCGATGTCACTTTCCGACAGTCGGAAGCTTGCGGGTGAATAGTTGTCGAACTTCTCGGACAACTCCCGAACGGCCACGTCGCCCCGCGCTTCGATGTCTTTCAGCGTTGCTTCGACAACGCTCCGCACTTTGCTGTCATCGTCGGCACGCGCTTCGGCCGAGCGTGCGGTTTTCAAGTGCTGAATGGCCATATTCCTTAGCCTTTCCTCTGTCCTCTGTTTCCAAATACCCCGGGGTGCGCGAGGGGCAGCGCCCCTCGCCCCTAGGGTTCAACTCATTCCTGTGGCGCGCCAGACGGTGCCGGTGGCACCTTTTCGCCCCGGTCATAGGCTTCCCAGCCTTCGCCGCCGAAGACATCGACCCCCAATTGCTCAAGCACATGCGGGAAATCGACCATCACCCAGTTGTCTGTGATCCGGCCATCCTCGACTTTCCAGAAATCCATGTAACGGATCTCGACCCGCTTGCCGGTCGGTGCCACGCCCATGAAAGCCCCCGAATGCGTCGCTTCCTGCCGACCGAAGGCCGCCGCCCATTCGCCCATGAAAAGGCGCGCTTCGTCCACACACACCTTGTCCGAGAACGCCGCCTGAAAGGGCTTTTGCCAATTGTCCTGAAACGCTCTAAGGCCGTGCTTGGTCCCGCAGCCGGTATTGCCCATCCAACGGAAGCTTTCTGCGAAGAATTCCCCGATGTCGCCAATCCGATGGTCATTCAGACCATCCACCATCCCCTCGATCACTGCACGTGTCTCGTTCGTCTTAGACATGTCGGTATCGCGGCTTAGCACCGCCTGTTCCGGACGCGCACCTTTCATGCTGCATTCCTTATAAAGTTCGCCGCGCGGTGACCGATCATCATCGACGGGGCATTGGTGTTGGCGGATGTCACCTTCGGCATGACGCTTGCATCAGCGACCCAGAGGCCTTCGACACCGCGCAGTTTCAATCCGGGCGTGACCGGAGCCGCGTCATCAGTGCCCATGCGCAGCGTACCGACCGGGTGATAAGCCGTGCCTGCCCGCGCTGTCACATGTGCATCCAGATCGCCGTCCGGTCCCGGACAGATTTCCGTAGCGCCTATGCCGGCATCTGACAGGATCATGCGAAGGCGGCGCAAACCCCTAATCAATAGTTCACGGTCATGTTGATCGCTCAGCAGCCCCAGATCGATCTTGGGCGGCACCTCAGGATTGGCGGCAGCCAACGCCAATCGACCTCGCGACTTGGGTCTGCAAACGCAAACATCGGCAAAGAAGCCTGACTTCAGCGCGTATCGTCCGCCAGCGGGATTCAAGAAGAATGGGATCAGATGGGTCTGAATATCGGGCGGGCCATCACCGTCTTCGACCCGGAAGAAGGCACCACCTTCCACCGTGGGGGACGAGAAGCGTCCTTTTCCGATCGTGGCAAGGAAAGGTGCCATGGCCCAAGCTGGCCAGTCTGCCGGCGCCAGACCATAGCCCTCACCTTCGAAATAAAGCCCAACCGCCGGGTGATCGTGCAGATTGGCGCCAACTTCGCCCCGATCCAGCACGACTTTGATGCCGAGGGCCGAAAGCTCTTTGCCCGGACCTACACCGGACCGCATCAGAATTGCGGGTGAACCTATGGAGCCGGCCGACAGGACAACGCCACGCGCTGCCCGGATCTCGGACCCATCCAGCAGAACGACAGCAGCAGCGCGTCGGTTTTCAAACCGAATACAATCAACCGTCTGGCCTGTCCGCACCTCCACATCGCCCCGCGCCACAGCCGGATCGAGGAAGCCTTTGGCCGCAGAGCACCGCCGCCCTGCCCCCATGTTGTAGCGAAGATGTCCTGCCGACGCGCGCTCCGGCGTGGCAAGTTGATCATTGCTTGGCAACACGCGGGCCAGCTTGTTGACCATGGGATGGGCGCCGCCAAATCGTGCGGGTGAAAGAACAGCTTCAATCGCTTCAAAGGCAGGCTCTACGTCACTCCACGACCAGCCTGGAAGGTTCCAGCCCTCGAAGTCGTCTCTACGGCCCCGAAACCAGACCATTGAGTTGATCGAGCCAGACCCACCGAGCATACGTCCGCGCGGCACCGCCACATCGCGGCCAGAGAGCCCCGCCTGCCCCGTGCTCCGATAGCCCCAATCCCGCGTCTTTGAGCCGATCAGCCAGACGAGACCAAAGGGCATCTGCACCAGTGGATGACGGTCACTTGGGCCCGCCTCAAGGAGCAGAACCTTGCCCTGCCCCGCCAAGCCGGCCGCCACAACGGACCCGGCGGATCCTCCGCCAACGACAATCCAGTCCGGGCTTGTCACGGTGTCACCTCGACATCCGCGAAGATGTCGAGGCCCAACTGACGCAAGACATCAGGCACGTCGACAAAAACCCAGTTCTCCAACAGCGCATCGCCATCGCGCCGCCACCAGTCGCAAACACGCATGAAGACACGCTGGCCGGACGCGGGCTGCCCCAGAAAGCTCCCGACTTGGACACCCGTCAAAGACGGCCACCCGCCAGAGCAGGTATAGGACCCATCGCCGAAACGCGTGAAGTGGCGGGTCATGCCATTGCCGGAAGACCCACCCGACCAGCCTTCAAAGGTCGCTTCAAACGGCACCTGAAACCCGGCGAAGTGTTCAATGCCCTTGAAGCTTCCAAACGCCGCCGGACCATACCAAAGCATGTCCTTGGCCCAGAATGGCCGCCACGCTTCATCCGGTGTTGCGAGACCTGCAAGCATATCGGTCACAATCTGGTACGATCGCTGGCTTTCCTCTGCATCGGTCTCGGTCCAGAGAAGGCCGTCTTGCGTCATGGGGCCCGGCAGGTATCCGGTGAAACCACGCTCCACCCCAGGACTTTCCGTGATCGGCCAAGCGTCGGCGGCAATCATCAACTCTGGCAGGTCAAGAAAGACGTAGCTTTCGATCGCCTTTGCGCCTTCCATCTTGTGAAACTCGCCAAAGCGCAGGTGCGCCAAACTGCCCGTCGCCGGAATGCCCAACCAGTCGCGTGCGAAATGCCCGCTCCAGTAACCAGTGGTCGTCGTCCAGACGTCGCCTTCGAAGGTGCCGGTCATCGCGATGTAATCCGTACGGCTCAGATCATCGAAGGCTTCGGAGAGCGGCCCAAGGCACCGTGCCTCAAACCCCTCTGCCGCCCCGCACGCGTTGAACGGATGCACGACCTCAATCTTTGCATCCGGCGCAAAGAACGCGGTCAGAGCCTCGCGTCGGCGCCCGTGTCCGGGCCGCGCAAGAGCTTCGGAATACTGGCGCAGCGCGCGGCGTGCGGGCGCATGGTCCATGTCCAGATCACCCCTTAACGGCACCGGCCGTCAGACCGCTGACGATCTGCCGCTGGAAGAACATGACCATGATGAAGAGCGGGACAGTCGCCGAGACAACCGCCGCGACAGCGAACATCACGTTGCCTTCGGTTTGCGTGGTGCCAAGGAATGCCGCGATTGCCGGGATCATCGTGCGGTTCGATTCAGACAGCACCATCGCTGTCACCGCAAAGTCGTTGTAAGCCAGAAGGAAACTGAAAAGCCCCGTCGTGATCAC
>CAZMKY010000593.1:0-1740 GCA_964566835.1 uncultured Rhodobacterales bacterium | reverse complement strand
GAAGACGGTCTGGACGTGACCGATGAGGCATCAGTTGAATCTCGTTTGTCGGGACTGGAACCGCCGTTTGACCGGATCATTGTAGCGACCGGCGCGCTCGAACTGGAGGGCAATGCTCCCGAAAAATCCATCCGCCAGTTGTCGCCCGAGGCAATGATGCAGCAGTTTCGCCTGAATAGCGTCGGTCCAGCCCTCGTCGTGAAACACGGCATTCGGCTTTTGCCCCGCGACCGTCGATCTGTTCTGGCGGTGTTGTCCGCGCGGGTCGGTTCGATTGGCGACAACCGTCTCGGGGGGTGGTATTCCTATCGCGCCTCAAAGGCGGCGCTGAACCAGTTGATGCACACGGCGTCCATCGAACTGGCCCGTACCCACAAACACGCGATTTGCGTCACACTGCACCCGGGAACCGTGGCGACGAAGTTCACCGAGAAATACCTTGGCCGACACGCGTCAGTACCGCAGGATGAAGCCGCCGAGAACCTCGAGAGTGTCATCGACGGTCTCACACCAGAAGACACCGGCGGGTTCTTCGACTGGGCTGGCGAACGGGTGCCCTGGTGACCGGACGATTGATTCTGATCCTTGGGGATCAGCTGAGCGAAGACATCGCTGCGCTGCAGGAAGCCGATCGCGACAACGACACTGTCGTGATGGCCGAGGTGGCCGACGAGACGACCTACGTTCCGCATCATCCAAAGAAGATCGCATTTCTCTTCGCCGCGATGCGCAAGTTTGCCGAACGTTTGCGGGCGTCGGGTTGGCGCGTCGCCTATACCAAGCTCGATGATCCTGAGAATCCCGGCTCCATCCCCAGCGAACTCGTGCGCAGGGCCTCAGAGACCGGCGCCACGGAAGTGTTTGCTACGCAACCCGGAGAGTGGCGCCTGATCCAACTTTTGGATGATGTGCCGCTGGAGGTACACCAGTTCCCGGACACCCGTTTCTTCTGCTCGGTTCAGGAGTTCGATGAGTGGGCGGAAGGGCGCAAACAACTCCGGATGGAGCACTTCTATCGCAGGATGCGGCGCAAAACCGGTATTCTGATGGATGGCGACACTCCTCTGGGTGGCAAGTGGAACTACGACCACGACAATCGCAAGCCCGCGCCAGACCATGTCGAGTTCTCAGGACCCCTGCGATTTGAACCGGATCAGACTGTTGAAGCGGTACTGACTCTGGTCGAAGCGCGATTTACTGACTCCTTTGGATCGCTTCGCCCGTTCTGGTTCGCCACGGAACCCCGACAGGCCCGCAAGGCCCTCGCTCATTTCATTCAGCATGCTTTGCCCGCGTTCGGCGCCTATCAGGATGCCATGCTGAATAGTCACCGGTTTCTCAGCCATTCGGTTCTGTCCATATACATCAATGCAGGCTTGCTGGATGTGCGCGAAGTTTGCACGGCGGCGGAAGCGGCTTACTTGGCAGGAAGCGCCCCGCTGAATTCGGTCGAAGGCTTTATTCGCCAAATCATCGGCTGGCGTGAATTCATGCGAGGCATCTATTTTCTCGAAGGCCCCGGCTATTCGCAGCGTAATGCGCTCGGCCATGACCGCGCCTTGCCGGGTTTTTTCTGGACGGGTGATACGGATATGGCGTGCATCGCCAAAACGGTGGAACAGACCCGTGAGGAAGCCTACGCGCACCACATCCAACGGCTGATGGTAACCGGCAATTTTGCCCTGTTGACGGGAGTGGAAACGAGCCAAGTCCATGAGTGGTATCTCGCGGTCTATGCCG
>CAZMKY010000592.1:0-2337 GCA_964566835.1 uncultured Rhodobacterales bacterium | reverse complement strand
CAGTTCTTCGGCACTATGGGCGCCGCGCGGATCCAACCCGTTCGGGCCAACGCTGTCCTGATTTTCGCCCGTGTCCAGCGTCAGGAAGTAGTTCAGCACGTTGAAGGTCGCGACCTTCAGATCACCGCCAACATCGTCCGGCGTGTCAGAGATTTGCACGGCATCGGTCAATTCAGGCCGGGTGTCAGAGGCAACGACCTTGTAGTCGCCCCGATTGAAGCCAAGAACCCCCGTCAGGTTCTCGAACACGTCGCCACCGGACAGACCATCATTCACATAGTCATAGGGCAAGGTGTCCGGGTTCTGCCCGTCAGAGCCATCGTCCAGAATGATCCGCTGCGCCTCCACCAGATCGGCGTTTTCCGGAAATAGAACCGGGTCCGGCGCATTGGTCTGGGTGTATTGCGTTTGCTGGCCGACACTCGACAGCTCCAGCTGACCAAAGCGTTCATAGTTGAACAGCTGTGTGACCGTCAGATCATCCGCAAAGGTCAGAAGCATCCCTTCGAGCGACTCGAAGTCGGTCGCGGCAAAGCTGCCATTGGCATCGGCGGCGACAATCGTGGGCGTGACCAGGCCAAGCTGCCCCGACGCATCAACGCTGGCCTCGCTGACGTTGTTGATCTGCGTCAGGCCGAAGAATTCGCCCGAGGTGCCCTGAACCGTGACAAGATCGCCCACATCGGGCGTAAAGCTGCCGCCAGAGAAGACAAAGATCCCTTCCGATGTCGCGGCATCGGCGTCGTTGTCGGCGTCTTCTTCCTGCATGAAGAAGCCGTTATAGGCGATGGCCGTCACGACGCCCTGCACCTTGACCTCGCCCATGATCGCGGCCTCGTCGCCGCTGCCCTGTATGGCGCTGATCAGCGTCAGGGGAATGGTGCGGATGTTTTCCGACCCCGGCGTGCCAAGATCGCCGTCGCCGTAGGATTCCGTCCCGGCAAACCAGTTGGCGCCGACATTGTTGTCCGCCCCCAGATCAAGGATCTGCATCGACGCGCCCGTCGGGTCGGGGAAATTCGGTCCGCCGTCCCATTCCACGCGGTCCTGCTCGCCCCCGTTCGGGTCGCTCAGGACCAGCTCGTCCGCGCCATTCGACAGGGCAATGCCGGAATACTCATAGTCCACGGTTACGCCGCCATTGGTGGCCGGATCGGCGTTGTTGCCAAGCACCAGATAGGCCCCTGCCTCAATCACCAGCGGCCCGGTGATCGTGTGGCTGTCGAAATCGTTGTCTGAGATGACCCAGCCGTCCAGATCCACCGCCTCGGTCCCGGCGTTATAGATCTCGAACCACTCGCCATTGCTGTCGAAGACGGCGTCGGGGTTCTGCATGATCTCGGAAATGACAATCGACGCATCGACCGGCGGGAAGTTGTCACCCCCCGGGGTGCCTTGATCGCCGTCACCATAGGCGGCGGTTGCAGTCGTCCAGTTCGTGCCAACGTTGTTGTCAAGCGCCGGGTCGATCAGGGCCATCGACGCGCCGTTCGGGTCGGGAAAGGTCGGACCGCCATCCCATTCGACCCGGTCCTGCTCAACGCCATCACCGTCTGTCAGGATGATCTCGTCATCGCCGTTGGCCAGAAAGAAGCTGGAATACTGGTAGTCGACCGAAACACCGCCATTGGTGGCGGTGTCCGCGTTGTTACTCAGAACCAGATAGCCGCCGGGTTCAACGATCAGATCAACGGTGATGATATGCGTGTTGCTGCCGTTGTCGCTGATGGTCCAGCCGTTCAGGTTTACGGCACTTGGGCCCGCATTATGAATCTCGAACCACTCTCCGTTGAAATCGTCCACGGCAGACGGGTTCTGCATGATTTCGGTGATGACGATATTGGTCGTATCGATCGTGCTTCCTGTCCCTGGCGTGCCAAGATCGCCATCGCCGTATGGGTCGACGGAGGTTGTCCAGTTCGCGCCAACATTGTTGTCGAGCGCGGGGTCAATCAGCACCATCGACGCGCCATTGGGATCGGGGAAGTTCGGACCGCCGTCCCATTCGACGCGGTCTTGCTCCACCGCGCTGGCGTCCGTCAGCACCAGTTCATCCGCGCTGTTGCCAAGGAACATGCCCGAATATTCATAGTCGACAGTGACGCCGCCGTTGGTGGAGATGTCGGCGTTGTTGCCAAAGACCAAATAGCCACCAGCCTCGATGATCAAAGGACCGACGATTGTAAAGCTGTCAGTGCCATCGTCAGACACGACCCACCCGCTCAGATCCACGGCGTCGGGTCCGTCATTGAAAACCTCGAACCATTCCCCGCTGGCGTCCGACACGGCGAACGGGTTCTGCATAATTTCGGTAATGATAATAGACATCAAATAATC
>CAZMKY010000591.1:0-2079 GCA_964566835.1 uncultured Rhodobacterales bacterium | reverse complement strand
GCGTTCCTGATGTCGCCGGTTGGGTCTAACGCTGAATCGCCTCCGAAGTTCGATATCTGGCTCGAAGTCATTGAGAAGATCGGCGACACCGGCGTCGGCGAAACCATCGATCGCGGAATCTTCCGCGAAGTCGTGCAGCTTTACCGGTGATCGACATGGGTTTGCTGCATCATATCAAGAGCTTCCGCAGGTCGGAGAAGGGTGCGACGATCGTTGAGTTTGCGATTGTCTTTCCTGTCATGCTGGCCGTTTTTGGCGCCGTTGTTGAAGGGTCGCGCATCTACTGGAATTATCAGGCTGCAGTGTCGGGCGTTCGTGATGCCACGCGCTTTCTTGGCCGGGTTACGCCCGAGCAGATCTGCACTGGCGTGAACAACAACTTCGTCAATGTGCCGAGCACATACCGGGTGATCGAGGACGGTACGCTTATCTCGTACAACACCTTGGTTCTGAACACGGTCACGTCGCACCTTGGCGAAGAAGGGCAGGACGGGACAACGCTTCCTTTGGGCATCAGTGTGCCGGAGAACGAAATATCGGTTCAATTTGCGTGCGTCGGTGCTGCACTTCGTGGCGAGTTTACTCCGGTAATTAAGGTCGACGCTGAAGTCCAAATCGAATTGCCTTTCGCAACGCTCTTCGGCTTCTTCGGGGTTCAAAGCGACACCATTGTGACGTCGGTCGTCGATCAATCGCGGGTGTTTGGACTATGAGCATCAAGTTCTTCTCTGCCGCGGTCCGCCGCCATGCGCGTCGTGAGGACGGCGCATCGCTGGTCGAATTCGCGATCGTGTTTTCGTTGTTCCTTTTGATCTTCTTCGCGCTTCTCGATTTTGGTCGTCTTGGCTTCAACTGGGTCATGACCGAGAAGGCCATGCAGCGTGCAGCGCGGATCGCCACGGTTCGGCCTCCGGTTTGTGAGAACGTGCCGGAAACGCATGGCAAGATTTCCGGCTCGGACGAGCGATTTGGCACGCTGTGTTCTGTCGGCGGTGCGTGTGTTGATGGCGGAACCCAGCAGTGCGTTCTGTCTGCAGCCGAGATCGACTGTGAAGCGGTCGAAGCTCCAATCACAACGGCAGAGGAGATCTGGTGCACATTGCAGCCGATCATGCCGAGCAACGCAACACCTGCAAATATCCGCGTCGCATACAGCTATGACGGCAACCTCGGGTTTGTGGGCGGACCTTACACGCCGATGGTCGAAGTTGGCGTTGTGACTGCCGGAAACGTGCCGACGGGCGGCGAAGCGCTGAATTTCACGTTCATCACGCCTCTCGGGGGACTTGCCGGTCTTGTTGGTGGAGCAATCGACAACGTGGATGCAAATAATCAGATTCCGTTCCCGGATATGACCGTGACGCTTCCGGGCGAGGATCTGAACCAAGGAAACAACGGATAAATCACGAAGGGTGGGGGCACCCTGACGAGTGAATGGATGAGGACGAGAGACATGGCAAAGAACGCACAATCCATCTTGCTGATCGCACCTGACAAGGCGCTGTCCGACAACGTGATGGGCGTTCTGTCGGGCCTCGAAGGCGTTGCCGCCGAGGCGCAGGATACCTCAGTTGCACAGTTGAACGGATCGGCCGTCAAAATGGCCGCTGAACATGATGTGGTGATCTTCGCGACAGACCCCAGCAATCAGGCTGACCTGTCCGCGATCGAAGCCCTGACCGGTCAGCGCAAGGAAAACTCGGTCTTTCTGGCGCTGACAGACAGCGACATGCCTCTCAGCCGCGCCCGTGCGCTCAGCCGGGCCGGTGTCGATGACGTGTTGCCATATCCGATGTCTGACGAAGACCTCGCCGAGCAGGTCAAGGACTGGACGGACAAGATCCGCGCCAAGGCATTTGCCGAGAAAACTGCAGGCCGCGAAGGGCACCTGATCCTGGTTTCTCAGGCGCGCGGCGGCATCGGGTCGACGACGGTTGCCGTGAACCTTGCAGATCAGCTTATGGCCAAGAAAGGCCGCTTCAAGAAGACGTCCGAGACGCGCGTCGCGATTGTTGACCTCGATCTGCAGTTCGGCACGGTTGGTGATTTCCTGGATACCGACGAAAGCGAAGCGCTGAT
>CAZMKY010000590.1:0-1640 GCA_964566835.1 uncultured Rhodobacterales bacterium | reverse complement strand
CCTTCCAGAACCCGGATGTGTTTCGAAATCGCGGGCAGGCTCATGTCGAATGGCGCGGCAAGATCGTTCACGCTTTGCGCCCCGTCGACCAACCGCGCGAGGATGGCGCGGCGCGTCGGATTGGCCAAGGCATGAAACGTTGCATCCAGGCGATCTGCATCAGTCATGCAAGCAATATTAAACCAATACGTTAATTAATCAATCGGTTTAATTTATGACGTATTCGCGGCGCTCCTCGCCGTCTTGTGATAGCGCAAACAGTCGCACTGGAATGACGCTGCGCAACCTGTCATAAGGCGCGCAAAGACACGCCTCGCGCGGGCTGACCCGCGCCCAGTCAAGGAGACCTGAACATGGCAGTCAAAGTTGCAATCAACGGCTTCGGCAGAATTGGCCGCAACGTATTGCGCGGCATCGTCGAGTCGGGACGCACCGACATTGAAGTCGTCGCGATCAACGACCTCGGCCCGGTTGAAACCAATGCCCACCTCCTGCGCTACGACAGCGTCCACGGCCGTTTCCCGGCAGAAGTGACGGTCGACGGCGACAACATCGTCATCAACGGCAAATCCATCCGAGTGACGGCCGAACGTGACCCGAAGGCGCTGCCATGGGGCGATGTCGATATCGCGATGGAATGCACCGGCATCTTCACGGCCCGCGAAAAGGCCGCGATGCACCTCGAAAACGGCTCCAAGCGCGTGCTGATCTCGGCCCCGGGCGCTGGCGCCGACAAGACAATCGTCTATGGCGTGAACCACGACAGCCTGACGTCGGAAGACACCGTTGTCTCGAACGCGTCCTGCACGACGAACTGCCTGTCCCCGGTTGCCAAAGTCCTGAACGATGCCATCGGCATCGACCACGGCTTCATGACGACGATCCACTCCTACACCGGTGATCAGCCGACGCTCGACACGATGCACAAGGATCTCTACCGCGCCCGCGCTGCCGCGATGTCGATGATCCCGACCTCGACAGGTGCCGCAAAGGCCGTGGGCCTCGTCCTGCCGGAACTCGCCGGCAAGCTGGACGGCGTCGCAATCCGCGTTCCAACGCCGAATGTCTCGGTCGTCGACCTGACGTTCGTCGCCAGCCGTGAAACCAGCATCGACGAAGTCAACGCCGCAATCAAAGCTGCCGCCGATGGCCCGCTTGATGGCGTTCTGGGCTACACAAACGAACCGCTGGTCTCGATCGACTTCAACCACAACCCGGATTCGTCGATCTTCCACATGGACCAGACCAAGGTCACCAGCGGCACCATGGTGCGCATCCTGACCTGGTATGACAACGAATGGGGCTTCTCGAACCGTATGGCCGACACGGCCGTCGCGATGAGCAAGCTCATCTAAAGCGCTTGGCAGGTCGGCTCGGATGACGCTCAAGCTGCTGATCCTGACCGACCTGCACCTGACAGTGGACGGGGCCGATATCATCGGCCTCGACCCTTGGGTCCGGTTTGAGGCCGCGCTGGACCACGCCCTTTCCAACCACAGTGACGCCGACGCCATGATCCTCTCGGGGGATCTGACACATTATGGCGACGCTGCCGCCTACACAAGGTTGGCGCAGCGGTTGAAAGATGTGCCTCTGCCGGTCGTTCCCCTGCCCGGCAATCACGACAAACGCGCGCCCAT
>CAZMKY010000589.1:0-2145 GCA_964566835.1 uncultured Rhodobacterales bacterium | reverse complement strand
CCAAGTATCGACCATCGTGCCGCTGTCGACATAGGCGCCAAGGTTCACGAAGGACGGCATCAGGACAACGCCCGGGGCGATGTAGGCCGATTTGCGCACCACGCAGTTCGGCACTGCGCGGAAGCCTGCATCCTTCCACGTGTTCTCGCCCCAGTCCTTCCACTTGCTGTCGACTTTGTCCCACCAGGACCCGCCTTGAGCCGACCCGCCCTGCATTTCCATGTCTTTCAGACGGAAGCCCAGCAGAACGGCCTTCTTGGCCCATTGGTTGACATGCCACGCACCGTCTTCCTGACGCTCCGCCACGCGGAGGCTGCCGCTGTCGAGCGCATTCAGCGTGTCTTCGATGGCTTCGCGGGTTTCACCCGTGGTCGCCGGCGTGATCTGATCGCGGGCATCCCACGCAGCTTCGATGGCGGTTTCCAATTGCTGGTTGGACATGTGTGACCCCTTCGCTCGTCTGTTGCTGCGCCACTTAGCGTTGTCAGCGTGGAAGGGCAATCTATTGCCTCAGGATCTGCGTGAGACTTCTGGCGAAGAGCGGCCAGATCAAAGAACCTCGGCCATTCTTTCGGACAGCATTCGCGGTGCATCAACACTTGGCCAATGACTAGCATCTTTCAGCACGACCCGGCCCATCGGGTTCACCGCCAGCCAATCCAAAGTCGTCTGCGGACAGTTCATAGGATTGTAGAAATAGGTCACGTCGGCCGCAGAGCTCAGAACCTCGCCCGGCACGGACTGCGCCGAGAACCGTCGCGCGTCGATCCCAAGTTGCCAGAGCGCGGTCGGATCGGCCTTTGCGACGACCCCTCGATATCGTTGGAAGATCGGCGACCCGACCGACATATCTGCCAACCTGCTCAGAAACGCTGAACGGAACGACTGTGGGTCATCAAAATCGGCAGCTGTTCCCGAGAAATACGCATCTTCTGCAGTGATATTGCCCTCCAACGACAGAATGCGTGTGATCCGGGAGCCCGGCATCCGGGCGGCGAGCGAGGCAATGATCGATGCAACGGAATGCGCCGCGATGATCGTTGCTCCGGTCTCGGCCGCGCGCGCGGCGACGAAGCGCGCCAGTTTTTCCAGCGATGTGCCGTCCGTCATCGCGGGCAGGCCGAAGCCGGGCAGATCCAGCGGCAGAATTTGGTGTGTATCGGCGATCGGTTCCGCGACGAGCGCATCGAACATGGATGCGTCGTCCCCAAAGCCCGCAACACAAAGGATCACGGGCCGATTGTCAGCACTGCCTTCACCATATTCGCTCGCCATCCAGTCCTCCTCTGCGGATGCGTCGCACCGTAGAGTTCGCGCGTCATATCAGACAAGCGCGCACTTGAACCGATTTGATCCAACACGATTGGACATCCCGTCTGAGAGGTGCAATGCCTTGGACGAACAAGTGATTTCAAAAGGTACAGGCCCATGCAGGACCAAACGCAGCATCCGTTCCGCCGTGCCCGGCAAGACATCGAATCCTCGCAGGACGTTCCGGATACCCCGCAGACCCGGTCGCCCGCCTATCGGTTGGCGTTTGCCGATGACGAGTTTCTCTGTAGGGACGAATTGCGCCCGGTCCGGTTGCAGCTTGAACTTCTGAAGCCTGAAATGGCGCTGGAGGAAGAAGGCATCGACAGCACGATCGTTCTGTTTGGCGGTGCGCGTATTCCGTCGCCCGACAAGGCCGATACCGCGCGGACCCAAACGCTGGCAGACCTGTCGCGCTTTTATACCGAGGCACGAGAATTTGCCCGGCTGATGACAGCGCGGTGCGAAGATGGTGGTGGACGCAAGGGCGTGATCGTCACGGGCGGCGGACCCGGCGTGATGGAGGCGGGCAACCGCGGCGCGCTGGATGCTGGCGGGCGGTCCATCGGGCTGAATATCGTTCTGCCGCACGAGCAGGCACCGAACGAATACGTCACACCGGATCTCTGCTTCAATTTCCACTATTTCGCGATCCGGAAGATGCACTTTCTCATGCGGGCCGAGGCGATCGCCGTGTTCCCCGGTGGTTTTGGCACCTTGGATGAGTTGTTCGAGGCGCTGACGCTGATCCAGACTGGCCGGATGGAGCGTGTGCCGATCCTGTTGTTCGGAACCGAGTTCTGGAAGACGATCGTGAATTGGGACGCCTTGTCC
>CAZMKY010000588.1:0-1802 GCA_964566835.1 uncultured Rhodobacterales bacterium | reverse complement strand
GACGTCCGGCATGCCTTCCGCGCCGTCGGGACGTGCCAGGGTGAAGCGTGCGAGGCGATGACCGTCGGTTGCGGCAGCCTTGAGCACAGGCTGGTCTTCGTCCGAAACGTGGAGGAAGATACCGTTGAGGTAGTAGCGGGTTTCTTCCGTCGAGATTGCAAATTGAGTGCGATCAATGAGCGTTTTGAAGTCGTCGCATGCCATGCGGAACGTGTGGCTGAACTCGCCAGCAGTCAGGTCAGGAAAATCGCTTTCCGGCAGCATCTGCAAGCGGAATTGGGAACGACCAGAAATGAGCGACAGTCCGTTGTCGTCGCTCACTGCCATCATGACTTCTGAACCATCTGGCAGCTTGCGCACAATGTCGTAGAGCATGTGGGCGGAAACGGTCGTTGCACCTGATTGTTCGATGGAAGCGGGTGTGGTCTCCGTTACCTCAATATCGAGGTCCGTCGCTTTCAATGTCAGTACGCCGTCATCGGCCTTCAGCAGGACATTTGACAAAATTGGTATCGTATTGCGGCGTTCGACCACGCGTTGGACGTGATTGAGAGATTTCAGAAGGTTGGATCTTTCAAGTGTAACCCGCATGGCCTCGTTTTTCCGCAAATGTTGCCGGAGTATCGCAATCGATCGTCGGCAGAATAGAAATCAAAGTGGTTCGCGATAGGACACATTAACCGAGGTTTTTGCAAGTCTTATCGGTCACCCAAAATGGCGGATGACTCCAACGCTTTCAAGGGGTGGACCCTCTGGCCCACACCTTTTGCCAGTCGTGCATTTTTGCGGCTGCCGCAACAGCCGCCGGCGCAGGCCGACGGCTTGGCTCATTTGTCGCTACTGACCCATTTCGTGGATGAGACGCTTCAGCAATTCGATTTCGTGGGCGAGCTTGTCATCTTCCTTCAACAGGCTCTCGATCTTGCGCACTGCATGCAACACCGTGGTGTGATCTCTCCCGCCAAAACGGCGACCGATCTCGGGCAGCGAGCGTGGGGTCAGTATTTTCGACAAATACATCGCGATCTGACGCGGCCTGACGATTACCCGTGTGCGTCGATTGGACAGAAGATCGTTTTTCGACACGTTGTAGTGGCGCGCAGCAACCTTTTGAATGTCCTCGATGCGGACCCGCTTCTGCTCGCCCGACTGAACCAGATGGCCCAGCATCTTTTCAATCGCCTCGATGTCCACAGGGCCTTCGGAAAAGCGGTGCTGGATGAGCAACTGATTGAATGCGCCTTCCAGGTCACGGCCAGAAGAGGCAACCTTTCCGGCAACGAAGTTCAGAATGTCGGCTGGAATATCCAGATTTGGATCTTCCTGCTGGGCGTATTTGTAGCGCAGTTCCAGCATTTCCTGACGCATTTCCAGATCCGGTGTCTTGACTTCCAGCGCCACACCGCCCTGCAGGCGTGAACGCACGCGGGCGTCAAGCGATTCCAGCTGGGAGGGGGGACGGTCGGCAGCCACCACGACCTGCTTGGCGCTGTCGATCAGCGCGTTGAGCAGATGGCAGAATTCCTGCTAGATGGACTTGCCTTGCAGGAACTGCATGTCGTCGATCAACAGCAGGTCGATGTCGCGCAGGCTTTCCTTGAAGGAGAGCGCAGACTGATCGCGGATGGCGGAGGCGAAGCGCCACATGAAATATTCAGCCGTCAGATAGAGGATCTTGATGCCGGAATTGCGGGCCGAGGCACCCCACGCGATCGCCTGCAAGAGGTGCGTTTTGCCCAGCCCCACATCGGCATGAAGAAACAGCGGATTGAAGCGGGCAGCCGACCCATCGGCCTCCGCAA
>CAZMKY010000587.1:0-5781 GCA_964566835.1 uncultured Rhodobacterales bacterium | reverse complement strand
AAGACTTGGACCGGAAGCTTGCAGCCATTGGCCCGGATCGGCCCAAGATCGTCGCGTTCGAAAGCGTCTATTCCATGGACGGTGACATTGCTCCGATCGCAGAGATCTGCGACGTGGCCGACAAACACGGCGCCATGACCTATATCGACGAAGTTCACGCCGTTGGCATGTATGGCCCCAGAGGTGGCGGTGTGGCCGAACGTGAAGGCCTGATGGACCGCATTACCTTGATTGAAGGCACTTTGGGCAAGGCCTATGGCTGCTTTGGCGGATACATCACCGGATCGGCGGCGCTTTGCGATTTCATCCGCTCCTTTGCTTCGGGCTTTATCTTTACGACCGCCCTGCCACCTGCTGTTGCTGCAGCCGCGACCACATCGATCAGACATCTGAAGAACTCCGAGATGGAACGTGCCCGTCACAAGGAACGTGTGGCGCTTTTGCGTAAGCGTCTGGATGAAATGGGAATTCCGCATATGCCAAACCCCAGCCACATCATCCCGGTGATGATCGGCGATCCGGTGAAGTGCCGCATGATTTCGGATTGGCTGATGGATGATTGGGGGATTTACGTGCAGCCAATCAACTATCCAACCGTACCCAAAGGGACAGAGCGTTTGCGGATCACACCGTCGCCTTTGCACTCGGATGCCGACATCGAGCATCTGGTCGAAGCGCTGCATAGCCTATGGAGCCGCTGCGCTTTGGCGCGGGCCGTTGCATGAGGCCTAAAAGAACACTGAATTGTGACACTTGTCTGATCAGAAGATGCACTACATCCACTCACAGGACTTTTTGAGGGAGGTTTCCATGACCCGTATCCTGTCGACCGCTGTTGCGGTCTCTTTGCTCGGCGCCCCGGCCTTCGCCGGTGGACATGAAGGCGCAGGCGACGCCGAAGCTGGTGAGGCAGCGTTCCGCCAGTGCCAGGCGTGTCATGTCGTTGTCGATGACGATGGCGAAACGCTGGCTGGTCGCAACGCGCGCTCTGGCCCGAACCTGTATGGCGTCATTGGACGTCAGGCGGGCATCGTTGACGGCTTCCGTTACTCCAACGCGATGGTCGAAGCTGGCGAGGCTGGCCTGATCTGGAACGAAGTTGACTTCGTGCCTTACGTGATGGACCCGACTGGGCACCTTCGTGAGTATCTTGATGACAGCCGTGCGCGCGGCAAGATGGCCTTCAAGGTCCGCGATCAGGATGATGCAGTGAACCTTTACGCGTTCCTCGTCTCGATCGGGCCTGAGCTGGACGAAGATGCTCAGACAGCGATCATGGAAGCGGCTGCCGCATCGCCATACGCAGAATAATCCACGTCGCTTTGCGACACGGAAGGGGGCCGCTATGGCCCCCTTTTTTACTTCATGGGAGGCAAGCTATGGGTTTGCAGGTCTATCTTTCCGGTGAAATCCACACCGATTGGCGCGAGCAGATCATCGACGGATCGGCGGGGCTGGACGTTTCGTTTTCCGGCCCGGTGACCGATCACGCAGCCTCGGATGATTGCGGGGTGCGTATACTCGGCGCCGAGGACCAGAAATTCTGGCACGATAACAAGGGCGCCAAGATCAACGCGATCCGGACGCGCAAGGGGATCGAGGGTGCTGACATCGTCGTTGTGCGTTTCGGCGAGCAGTACAAGCAATGGAACGCCGCGTTCGACGCAGGCTATGCCGCCGCGCTTGGCAAGTCAGTCATCGTGCTGAGCCGACCAGAACACCAGCATGCGCTGAAGGAGGTTCATGCCGCTGCGCTTGCTGTCGCGGACGAACCGCGTCAGGTCGTCGAGATCCTGACCTATGTTTTGCATGGGCGCCTGCCGTAGCAGGCGCCATGTCTGGCCTCAGGCTTGGCGCGGTGGAATGTTCCTTGCGCGCTGAACCGAAGGCTTCTCCATGAAACGTTCCAGATATTCAGGCACGTTTGTGAGGTCTTCCCAGCCAACGAGGTCCTTGGTGCCGTAGTAATCCAGCGCACCCACCCAAGGTGCAATAGCGATGTCGGCAATCGAAAATTCGCCCGCGACCCATTCCTTGCCCTCAAGCGCGACGTCCAGAACCTTGAGAAGCCGCTTGCCTTCATTGGCGAAGCGTTCGCGCGGGCGCGGGTCTTCTATCTCGGCACCTGCAAACTTGGTGAAGTAACCCAATTGGCCCAGCATCGGGCCCAAGCCACCCATCTGCCACATCAGCCATTGGTTGACCTGATGACGCTCCGACGCTGTTGAGCCGCTCAGAAGGCCGGTTTTTTCGGACAGGTAGATCAGGATTGCGCCGGATTCGAACAAGCCGATCGGGGTGCCGTCCGGCCCATTCGGGTCGATAATAGCGGGTATCTTGTTGTTCGGGTTTAGCGACAAGAATTCCGGGCTTTTGACATCCGCGTCGGCGAGCGTCACGCGGTGGGCTTCGTAGTCGAGGCCCATTTCCTCGAGGGCCGTCGATACCTTCACACCGTTGAACGTCGGGAAGCTGTAAAGCTGGATGACGTCCGGGCGCGTCGCGGGCCAGCGTTTGGTGATCGGGAAATCGCTAAGGTCAGTCATATGTCACTCCTTGGGCCGCGAGGCGCGCGGCAAAATTCTGCTCAGTGACATGTAGTGCGCACAGTTTCGCACAAAACCCGGACATCTGTGTATTTTCGTGGTATTGGCTGTGCGCGAGGGCCGAAGAGCCCCAGTGGGAAAAACAGGAGTGGGAACCCATGATTAACGAATTCAAGGATTTCATTGCTAAGGGCAATGTCATGGACATGGCCGTTGGTATCATCATCGGTGCAGCATTCACGGCGATCGTGACATCGCTTGTTGGCGACATCATCAACCCGATCATCGCGCTATTCACAGGCGGCATCGATTTCTCTGGTTGGTTCTACACCATGGGTGAGGGTGACTTTGCTTCCATCGAAGCTGCGACCGAGGCAGGCGTCCCGGTTTTTGCCATTGGTAAGTTCATCATGGCTGTCATCAACTTCCTGATTATCGCGTGGGTTGTCTTCATGCTGGTCAAGATGGTGAACCGCGTGAAAGCAGCTGCTGAGAAGCCTGATGAAGTCGCCCCCGAAGTCGATGCGGGTCCGTCTGAGAAGGACATCTTGATCGAGATCCGCGACGCTCTGAAAGGTGGAGCAAGCGCCGCAGAATAAGCCTGGCGCCAACAAGATTCTCCAAAGGGTCGGGCCTTGCCCGGCCCTTTTCTTATGGCGACTTGCCATTTCCGCCCATGGCGTGAGATACGCAATCATGAGCCCTTCAATGGGCATTTTGCGGGAGATTCACCCAATATGCTGGACTTGGACGCAACAGACGCCCGTATCTTGAGTGTGCTGCAGCGGCGCGGCCGCATCTCGAATGCGGAGCTTTCCGAGGAAGTCGCGCTGTCGTCCTCGGCCTGCCATCGTCGTGTGCAGCGGTTGGAGCAATCGGGCATCATCAAGGACTACGTGGCGCTTTTGGATCCTGCCAAGTTGGACCGAAAAACCGTTGTCTTCGTCGAGATCACACTTGCCGCACAAGCCGATGAAGTGCTGGAGGCATTCGAACGCGAGGTCGCACGCATCCCGGACGTTCTGGAATGTCATCTGATGACGGGCAAGGCCGACTATCTGTTGAAGGTTGTCGCGCGCGATACAGAAGACTTTGCGCGTATTCATCGTAAGAAATTGGCGCGCTTGCCGGGAATCGCGCAAATGCAATCCGCGATTTCGCTCAAAACTGTACGCCAAACGACTGCCCTGCCGGTCTGATTGTTGCGTCGGAGCGGCCTTTCGTCGCCAGTTCGGCCTACTGTTGAGCATTTGGCACAGATGACGGCCTGGCGACCTGAGATTATCGGCGATTGCGAAAGCTTCTGTTAATTTGTCGCCGGGGCGCAGAACGAGTTTGAAATAATGGCAATTTATACTGGCACGTCTGACGATGATCGTATTCGCGCTGGCAACACCGACGACACGATTTTGCCGGGCGCTGGCAACGACAACATCACCGGCGGAGGTGGCGTTGATACCGTTGTCTTTGAGGGCAGTGTTTTTGACTATGCATGGTCCGAAACCAACCAAGGCCTGAGAGTCCGAGACTGGAATACCCAAGACGGTGACATGGGCACGGATACGATCTCGGGTGTCGAGTGGATGCAGTTCGACGACGCCTTGATAGAGGTCGGTGTCGACGCCCCTTCAAACATTGTACTGCCAGACGAAATTCGTGTGACCGTAGGCGACACGGTCAGCACGCGTTTCATCATCGAAGATCTGGACGAAGATGTTCACTACAGCCTTGGTCAGCAGAGCGAGTTGCAAGGCCTGATCCAGATCCGGAATTGGGACAATATCAATGGTTGGGAAGGCGAGCGGGTCTCGTTCGACTTCATTGTCAACACCACACCGGGCGAGGCGAGCTATTCTTTCACGCCGGAAATGACGGCGCTGGCACTTGGCGAAGAGATGACCATCACGTGGGATCTCGACTATGCCATTGGTTCCGGACCGACGAGCGAGCTGGAGTGGACCACACATGTTGTGGATATCACATATGTCGGTCTGAATGACGCGCCGGAGGTCACCAAGCCTTGGCAGCAATACTTGTACCAGAGGCCGGATCGGGACGTTAAAGCCTTTGATCTGTCAACACTGGCCGATGACATCGACAGCGACGATGATGGCACAACGCTGACGTATGAGATCAACTGGTCGTCGCCCGGATATGATGTCTGGATCGAAGGACATACGCTCTACTACGCGGGTGCAGAGATACCGGTTGAACTGTCGGCGGACGAAATTCAGACCGGCTGGATGGGTATCCGAGTAACAGACCAGCACGGCGCAGAGGCTGGCGATCTTATTCGGTTCAAGCTGGACATGGCCGGGGAAAACGAGGTCAAGCCAGTCTATGTGAAGTACACCGGACTGGACAAAGATGCGCTTGGGATCACGGATGATGACGCGATCGAAGTCGGCGCCTGGATCGATTGGTACCTGACAGAGGCAGACGTTCCGCTGCTGCAATTCAGCGACAACGACGATGTGCGCTTCTACACCGGCACCGATGTCTCAGGCTTTCAGAGACGCAATAATCTGGAAGACGAGAACGGCGTCGAGTTGATTGAAGAACTCGGCTTTTTCACGGGCAAGGGCAACGACGTCCTGATCTTTGAACTGACCAAGGAAGTGCAGCCGATCTTTTCGTCGAACGATATCTTCATGGGCGACGGTGAAGACATCTTCTCGCTTCGCATCGATGGGGTCGGTGAAGGGGCTTTGCCATTTGTCACTGGTCTTGGTCTGTCGACGGGTCGGAACGACGATCAGGTTTCAATCTGGACCGAAGGTGATGGCGGCGTCCTTCTGGATGGCTATATCGGCACTGGGTCCGGGAACGACCTAGTGGATATCCGGGCGCATGATCCGAACGAAGGCAACTTGGCTGCTTTCGCCGAAACCAGCCTCGACATTTACCTTGGAACCGGGAACGACACGCTGCGCTATGTGATCGACACCGGACCAGCGCAGCTGTCTTCGCAGTTTGATGCTAACGTCTATGCCGGTGATGGCGATGACCGTGTTTGGATCTCAACCGAGCGCAGTGAAGAATTCTTGGTCGAGCCGCCGGTCGATCTTCCAGGATGGGAAAATCCTTCACGCTCTGGCTTCGAAGGTGAGATCTTTATGGGATCTGGCCATGACGTTCTGTCAGTTGCCTTCAACACGCCCACCAACCAGGCGGCCTATGGCACGATGAACGGTGGCTGGGGCTATGACAAACTGAACCTGTACGACCTTTCGCT
>CAZMKY010000586.1:0-3062 GCA_964566835.1 uncultured Rhodobacterales bacterium | reverse complement strand
GGTGGTGTGCCGCCTTACAGCGAAACCCGCGCCTATGTTCCAAAAGTCCTTGCGGCGTGGCAAATGGCCAAGACGCTTTGCGTGACGCCACCGGAGCTGGTGACCGATGGTTGCGTCTTTGGCGGTGGCGTCCTTTCGGCACGCGCCGCAGGAAACTAGATCTTCATCTTCTTGAAAATTGGTTCCGGGATGTGACGGATGATCGTCATGATGCCCAGCCAGAAGAACGGCGTGTAAATCACGTTGCGCTTCTTCCGCACGGCTTTCCGGATGTCAGCCGCCACTTTCTCGGGCGAGGCGACAAGGAACATGCCATCAATGCCCCACGTCATCGCCGTGTCGACGAAGCCGGGTTTGACTGTGACGACATGACCGCCGGCCCGTGTCAGACGATTGCGCAGACCTGCAAGGTAAGTGTGAAAGCCAGCCTTCGCGCTGCCGTAGACATAGTTGCCAAGTCGCCCGCGATCGCCGGCCACCGATCCGACGCCGACGATTGTCCCGGCACCGCGCGCCTCAATCTCGGGCGCAAGCGCGGTCAGGAAGCGGGCCGGACCTGTGAAGCTGTCGGTGATTGTGCCATCCACCAGCGCCGGATCCGCGTCGATGGCGTCCTGTTCTGGCATGGATCCCACGAAAATGGCGGCATTCACGATCCCTTCCGCATCCTTTGCGGCTTCCAAAGGGGCCTTAAACGTTGACGGCTTGCGGACATCGACGCTGAAGACGTCGGCATTTGGCGCACCCATGGCGACAGCATCTGCCGATGTCGCCTGCATATCGTCCATGTCCCGACCGCAAAGGATCAGTGACGCTCCATCCTTGGCGACGGACCGAATGAACGCGCGCGCCATAGAGGATGTCGCACCGAGGATAATCCAGGTTTCACGCGTCATGCCGGGTCCCTCAGTTTCAAGCGCCGTACGAGGTCTGTTATATAGTGTCCGTCCGGATCGATGGATTGGACTTCGGCCAACCAGTCTTCGTGGTCGGGATACATGGCGCGGATGCGCTCGGGTCGCGATAGCGCGTCTTTCGCCAGATAGATACGTCCACCGGCCTCTGCCGTGATCTCCTCAAGCTCTTCGATCAGGCGTTCGGCGGCAGGCCGGTTGGGAAAGTCCACGGCCAGTGTCCAACCCTCCATCGGGAACGACATGAAACCGGCGCGTCCGGGGCCCATGCGTTTCAACACGGCCAGTGGCGAGGCAAGGCCAGAGCCGCCGATCCGTTCCAGCATGAGGCGCAGCGTATCAGTTTCCGTCGCCGGCAAGACGCATTGAAACTGGTGGAATCCGGATTTGCCATAAAGCCGGTTCCAGTCGTGGATCTTGTCGAGCGGGAAGAAGAACGCATCGATCGGCTTGACCGATGTTCGCCCCGAAGCCGGGACACGGCGCCAGTAGGCGGCGTTGAAGGTTCGGACCACGGCCGGGGAAAGCGTCGCGGCCGGGGCATCGAACGGCACCGACTTCGACCGGGCAGGCGCTTTGACGAGACCTGATCCCGTGTCCGCTTCTTCCAGAATGCCGCGTCCCAAATCACGGCCGCGCGCGGTCGCATCAATCCAGCCGACGGAATAGGTCGCGTCAGAGGCTTCGAACAAGGTGAGGAATTCGTCCAGATCTTTCACCCGCCGTTCCGTCAGGACGATGACGTCGCCTTTGGCCTTGGTCAGCGACAGCGTCGCGTCCAGGATCGGGCCGGTTTGCCCGAGGCCACCCAAGGTGGCCTTGAAAAGGCTTGGGTCGCCGTCCGGCGTGACGGTGCGTGGCCCGTCCGGGGTGACAAGCGTGAATTCCGTGACATGCGCGCCGAAGGATCCCGCGTGGTGGTGGTTCTTGCCGTGGACATCCATGGCAATGCCGCCACCCACCGTCGCAAACCCCGTTCCGGGCATGACAGGCATCATCCAGCCCTGTGGCGCAAAGGTCCGGCCAAGCGCGCCAATTTCGGCGCCAGCTTCGACTTTCAGCGTCCCGGTCTCTGAATCGAAACCAAGAATACGATTCAGCCGGGTCATGTCGATCGCCGTGCCATCCGTGTTCAGGCAGGCATCGCCGTAGGAACGACAATTGCCAATCGCTGGGGCAGGCGCGTCTTTCAGAAGCGCGATCAGCGTGCTGGCACGTTCCGGTCGGGCCAATTCGCCTGACGCCCGATGCACGCGGCCCCAGCCGCTGTATTCAGTTGATTTCCAGCGCATGCTTCGCTTTCAGAGACTGTTTTTCTGCAAAGGGGAAGACCCCAAGGCCGATGAGAATGGCAAACCACAACGTGGTCACACGAATGATCAAGGTCGCGGGCAGCGCGATTTCCAGCGGCACGCCGTCCAGAACCAGAAGGCCCAGCATGGCGGCTTCCGCCCCGCCGACGCCACCGGGCGCGCCGGTCAGGCCGCCCGCGAGCGTCGAGAAGATGAAAATGGCCAAGGCCATCCAAAGGCTTGTGTCGGCTCCCATCCAACCCAAGAGCAGGTAGAACGCATAACCTTCGGCCAACCATCCGGCGAGGCCAAGCACCATCGCAAGCGTCAGGACGCCGGGCTTCAAGAAGGTTTGCAACGAAGCAGCCGCCCGCCGGACCCGGGCAAAAAGCCGTGGCGCACGCCGCCCGCTAAACCGGTAGCCCAGATCTGCAGCCAGACGCATCATGCCCGGGCGGGTGACTACAAAGGCGCCCAACAGGGCGAGCGCTGCGACCGGCGCGCCGCCATAGACGCCGCCGCCCGAAGCCGCGAGTGCAAGGGCAAGCAAAAGGGCCATGGCTGCCAGATCCGCGGCGCGGTCCATCAGCACCAAGGGGGCGGTTCGTTCAAAACTCCACCCGGTTTCGCGCCGGATCCATCGCATGCGCACAAGCTCACCCACGCGGCCGGGCGTGACCGACATGGCGAAGCCGCCCATGAAGTGGCGCGCGTCTTGCCAGAACTTCGTATTGAGCCCAAGCGTGCGCGCGAAAACGTGCCAGCGCACCGCGCGACCGAAATAGTTCACAAGGCTCAGCGCCAGAAGCAGCAAAAACTGTAGGAAAGTCAGAGACGTCAGGCTGTCCCAAGTCTC
>CAZMKY010000585.1:0-3351 GCA_964566835.1 uncultured Rhodobacterales bacterium | reverse complement strand
ATGCCAGCCATTCTTGATGACGGTGATGTCGATATTGACGATGTCGCCGTCCTTCAGGCGTTTCTCGCCCGGTATGCCGTGGCAAATGACGTTGTTGACCGAAGTGCAGATCGAGCGCGGGAAGCCGCGGTAATCCAGCGGCGCAGGAATGGCCTGCTGGTGATCCGTGATGTACTCGTGACAGATTTCATCGAGCTCGCCGGTCGTTATCCCTGGCAGGACATGCGGACGGATCATCTGCAGAACTTCCGCGGCAAGCTGCCCGGCGACGCGCATCTGTTCGAAGAGTTCTTCGGCTGCGCGGTCGAATTCGAGGCCAAGGCGGACGGGATCTTGTTGTCGAACGACAGCCTCAAGACGCCGAACAAGTTGGGCGATCAGGCGCTTTCGGAATTCCTGACCAAGCATCTTGATGCCGAATTGGAGCAGCTTCAAACGGCGCCGTCTTTGGTTCGCACAACAAAGGAAGAAATCGCCCGCGTGCTAAGCGAAGGACTGCCGAAGATGGCAGATGTTGCACGCGAGTTAGGGTTTAGTGTCAGGTCGTTTCACCGACGCCTTGCCGATCATGGTGTCAGCTTCCAAACGCTGGCCGAAGAAACCCGCCGAGAGATCGCGCTTAGCATGTTGCGCGATCAGGATTGCCCCCTGTCCGAGATTGCATTCCTGACGGGCTTTTCCGAGCAAAGCGCGTTCAACCGCGCGTTCAAACGCTGGACGGACCAGACGCCTGCCAGTTACCGGAAGTCTCTCTTGCGCTAGACTGCGCCTTTGGCCGCGTCTGTCAAAACGCTGGCAGTGGCTGTCAATAAACCGACCGCCTCAACGCCTATTCCTTGGTCATCACATTCAGCCAAGGAGCAAGGCTCATGCAAACCGAACCCATCCTCGTTGTTGGTGCAACCGGCAAGACAGGCGCCCGCGTTGTCGCACGACTGGAAGCCAAAGGCGTTCCCGTCCGCCGCGGGTCACGCCATTCCGACATTCCATTTGACTGGGACGATGCCAGCACATGGGCCCCGGCCCTGACTGGCGTTAAGAAAGCCTATGTCACCTACTTTCCGGATCTGGCCTTTCCCGGCGCCGTTGAAAAGCTGGAAGCGCTGACAGACGTCGCAAAGCAAACGGGTCTCGAACACTTCGTTCTGCTGTCGGGTCGCGGCGAGCATTTCGCCACGATGGGCGAAGAAATCGTCCGGAATTCAGGCCTGCCCTTCACCATTGTTCGCGCAGCATGGTTCGCTCAGAACTTCTCGGAGGGGTATCTGCGTGACCCCATTCTGGGTGGCGTTCTTCCGATGCCCGGCGGTGACATTGAAGAGCCGATCATCGACATTGATGACATCGCTGACGTTGTTGTCGCAGCCCTGACCGAAGACGGTCATCTGGGAGAGCGCTACGAGGTGACAGGCCCACGCCTGATGACGTTTGAAGCGATGGCTGGCGTTCTGTCCGCTACGCTCGGGCGTCATGTTCAGCATGTGCCCATCAGCTTTGATGATTTCCACGCAAACGTGGCCGCCGCAGGCGACGACTTTGTGGCTGATGTCTTCACCCAGATCGCGCGCGAAACACTGGATGGCCGCAATGCCTATGTCGCGGACGGGGTAGAGCGCGCACTTGGCCGAAAGCCGCGTGACTTTACGGATTTTGCTCAGAAAGCCGCCGCGCAAGGATCCTGGGACGTCGCCGCCTAGCGGCCCTTCCCAGAGCGCCCTCGGACCAAACCTCATCAACTAAACGCGAAGGAGCGGGAATATGGACCCCCTTAAATTGACCGCCTTAACCCTGCTCATTCCCTTCGGCTGGGCCTTGTCCGAGGCCGTCGCGTATCCAAACCCCGAGCTTGAGTTGGCAGGGCCGCGCCCCGCTTGCATGCTAGCGGACGCACCAGAACAACCGAACACGGTGCGACCCGCCTTCGTACTGTCCGCACCTCATGCGCGTGCAGGACATAATCACGCGCGCTCTCTTACAGCTGACGACAGACACGCCCTTTTGGTGTGCCGCATCAATATTGAACCGCGCGACGGTGATTGAGCTGCGTTGAGACGCCCGAAATCTCTGAAAAAAGGAAGATCCAAATGACACTTAATGTCCTCGAAAAATCCACGCTCTTTGTCTCTGGCCTGACAGCCTTTGGCATTGGCGGAATGATCACGCTTGCGCCGCATGCGTTCTACGCAAGTTACGGCATCTCTATCGGCGATGATCCAAACCTTCTAAGCGAACTTCGCGCGCCCGGCGCTGGCTTGCTGGCCATGGGACTGCTGATGCTTCTCGGTATATGGCGGTCTGCCTTGTCGCAGATCGCCGTCGCCGCGACGCTTGTCGTATTTCTCGCCTTTCCGATGGGTCGCCTCATAAGCCTGGCCATCGACGGCGCGCCATCCTTCGGGATCTTCGGTGCTTTGATCCTTGAGGTCGCGATCGCCGCCCTTTGCATCTTTACCTTCCGCCGACGCCTGACCCAGCCGTCCATTGTCGCCTGATCCGCACATGGTGCGGCGCCACATTGCGCCCAGGCCCAACCACCTCAGAAAAGGAGATCGTTTCGATGTCACCCTTTGTATTTCTCGCCCTGCAAGGCGCTGTCATAGCATATGCGCTGGTCAGCGGCGTCTTCCTTGCGTTTTCAGACTTCATCATGCGTTCGCTTGCTCACACGGGTGGGATTGGCGGTGTTGACGCGATGCAGGTTATCAACCGGGAGGTTTTCCGGTGGGTTTTTATGACGCTGTTTATCGGCATGGCGCCCGTGTCCCTCGCACTTGCGGCCTATGGCGGATTTGTTGTCGGCAATGGACCGGGCGCTTTGTTTGTGCTGGCCGGGCTGACCTACTTTATCGGTTGCTTTGGTGTGACAGTGTTTTTCAACGTCCCGATGAACGAAGCGCTGGCTGGAATGGATGCGCATTCCGAGACGGCACGGGCCTATTGGAACAGCACCTACCTGCCACGTTGGACGTTCTGGAACACCGTGCGGACCATCGCATCAACCCTGTCGGCGGTGCTGTTGTTGTTCGGGCTTCTATGGATGACGCAGCTGAGCGCTCAGCCAACATAAACATCAAAAACGGGGCCATCAGGGCCCCTTTTTTCTGCATCGGCCCGTCGCGAAGGCGCAAATCCCCGCCATTGGCCGCGATGGTCAAAATGGTGGCGCGTCGGGTCAATCTTTCTGACGCTAGGTCAACTATCCAGACTTTAGAACATCCACACAGGGGACGATCACAATGAAAGCTCTTATCATCTGTTCCGTCTACGCCCTTTGCGACATCGCCCGGCTAGAGCGGAAAGCCTGCCAACTTGCTTGCGAACAACATGGAATCCCCGTTCGCCTTACAGCAC
>CAZMKY010000584.1:0-14801 GCA_964566835.1 uncultured Rhodobacterales bacterium | reverse complement strand
GATTGCTGGTGGCGTGACCGTGCCGTGGTAGCCCATGCCGATCATCGTGGTGAAAACCTCGTTCTTCGAGGCGACCTGACGCATGTGCCACAGGAGCTCTCGCTCGGACTTTGGCTTGTCAAATCTCAAAGGCTCGGCCTGACGGATGGCCTCTGGCACCGTCTCATCGATCAACTGCTGCAAGGAAGAGACGCCAAGCGTGGCAAACATCAGGTCCATCTCCGCTGGGGATGGGCCGATATGGCGGCGGTTGGCAAAGTCGTAGGGCAGATAGTCTGTCGGCGTAAACGTCATGATCAGCAGTCCTAAATGCGGCCTTCCTGCAAAGGCGCGGGCTTCATCGGTCCATAAATATCCCGGGGGGAGACGCGCCGCAGGCGGCGCGGCGGGGGGGCAGCGCCCCCCTTTCATCCACCCGTCAGTCGATCAGGTCTTTGTAGGCGTCTTCGTCCATGAGGTCGTCGAGCTGGCTCAGGTCTTCGACTTTCATCTTGAAGAACCATGCCGCGCCGAGTGGATCCTCGTTCACCATGCCGGGCGTGTCTGCCAGATCATCGTTCACTTCGACGATTTCGCCATCGAGCGGTGCGGTGATATCGGACGCCGCCTTGACGCTTTCGATCACGACGATTTCGTCGCCCTTGGCGACCTGCGTCTCGACTTCCGGCAGCTCGACGAAAACGACATCGCCAAGTTGCGTCGCGGCATGTTCAGTGATGCCCACGACCACCAGGTCGCCATCAACACGCAGCCATTCGTGATCTTCAGTGTATTTCATTTCTCTCATCTCCTTGTTGGTTCAGCGTTTGAATTGTGCAGGACGAAACGGCATCGGGGCAACGCGCACTGGCATGCGCTTGCCGCGGACAAGACCGTCCAGCGTCGTCCCGATCGCGTCATAACCAGCCGCGACATAGCCCATCGACATCGGGCCCTCGATCGTTGGACCAAAAGCGCCAGAGGTCACGCGACCGACGAGGGTTTCGCCATCGTAAAGCTCTGTGCCGGCGCGCATCGGGGCACGGCCCTCCGGCAATAGCCCGACGCGATGTCGCTCAGGACCATCTGTCAATTCTTTCAGGATCCGGTCAGCGCCGGGGAAGCCCCCCGCCCTGTCACCACCTGCGCGGCGCGCCTTCTGGATCGCCCAGGTCAGCGCGGCCTCAACGGGCGTCGTGGTTGGATCAAGGTCTGATCCGTAAAGGCAGAGCCCGGCTTCAAGACGAAGGCTGTCGCGCGCGCCAAGGCCGATGGCCTCAACATCCTCATGCGCCAAAATCGCTTTCGCAAACGCCACGGCGTCAGCTTCGGGGACAGAGATCTCGAACCCGTCTTCACCGGTATAGCCCGACCGCGAGATCCAGAGCGTCCGACCATTCCAGTCCATTTCGGCCACGTCCATAAAACGCATCCCGGCCACTCCGGGGACGAGAGACGCCAAGGCGGCCTCGGACGCCGGACCTTGCAACGCCAAAAGCGCGCGATCTGTCACCGGCGTGATGTGACAGACATCTCCAATCCGGCTTTGCAGATGCGCGATGTCGTCCTCTTTGCAGGCCGCATTGACCACAAGAAAGATATCGTCGGACCGACGCGCGATCATCAGATCGTCAAGGATGCCACCGTCCTCGTTCGTAAAAAGACCATAGCGCTGGCGTCCTTCCGCAAGCCCCAGTACGGCGACCGGCACCAAGCTTTCCAAAGCACGGGCCGCGTCATCCAAGTCACCGCTCTTTGCCGTCAGGATGACCTGACCCATGTGAGAGACATCGAACAGCCCGGCGCGTTCGCGCGTCCAGTTGTGCTCTTTCATGACGCCCAGAGCGTATTGGACAGGCATCTCGTAGCCCGCGAAGGGGACCATCTTCCCATCCGACTCCACGTGCAGATCGTAAAGCGGTGTTCGCAACAACTCAGACACAGACGCCTCCGTCGGTTCTGCCGAGTGCTCAATTTGAAAGCGTTCGGCACCAATGCGGGCAAGAGCCTTGCCCGGTGGCGCCCCCTCTGTCCTTTCGCCTGAGATCGTTATCCCTTCGGCGGCCTCTACCGAGGCTCTCTCCAGAGTTTGTCTTCGACGCGGCGGTCCCTTGGCCTGAGAGTTTACCGGGGCGGTTGCTCCTTCGGCACCGACAAGAGGTGTCAGATTCTCCCGTCGCGTCAGTCAGATCATTAGCGCCAAGATCCATGTTCTTGCAAGCCCCTTGAAGGACGCCGCGTCATGGGGCAGTTCGGGACCAGCATGTCAGTCTTCGTTTTCGGATATGGATCACTGGTCAACCGGGCGACCTTGGGGGCGACACCAGCACACAAGGCGCGGATCACTGGCTGGCGACGCGCATGGCGTCACACGGACCTGCGCCCTGTCGCTTTTCTGACGGCCGTGCCAGACCCGGATGCTGAGATTGACGGATTGATCGCCGGCGTCCCAGACGGAGATTGGGCCGCACTGGATGTGCGTGAAGCAGCCTATCTGCGCGTACCGGCTGCAACCGTCCGCCATGCCGCACCGGTCGCGAATGACATCCAGATCTATCATGTGCCGGAGGGTCTGCACGGCCCAGCGACCACCCTGCATCCCGTCCTTCTGAGCTATATCGATGTCGTTGTGCAGGGCTATCTGGCCGAGTTTGGCGAAGATGGCGTGGCGCAATTCTTCGATACCACCGATGGATGGGACGCCCCCATTCTGGATGATCGACAGGCCCCACGATATCCGCGGCACCAGGTCTTGAGCGCTGAGGAGACAGCGCTTGTCGATACGCATCTTGATCGGGTCGGGGCCAAGCGGATCTAAGCCTTAGCGGCGGTGATGGAACAGCTGGAAGAGCCGGGCCTGTCGGGCAAAGCTGTCTTGCCCGGCTGCCTCCGGATCGGCATCGCTCATCACTTTTCGAACCAGGATCAGGGCAATCACGGCAAAGATCACGCCACCGGCCGCCTGTCCGATCAGCACGCCCGGCGCACCGAACAAGGCCGCACCCAGGATCACGAATGGAATGGTCCCGGCCGTATGCCGGCCCCAGTTGATCCAAGTCGAATAGTATGGATGGCCAAGGTTGTTGAATGCGGCGTTGGTCGTGAAGATGACCCCGTTGAAGAAGAACGCCAAGGCCAGCGGCCCGCAGAACAAGAAGACCAGATCGCGCGACAATCCTTCGGCCCCGAACAGGTCTGCAATCGGCGAGCGGAGGAGGAACAAAAGCGTTGTGACAAGGGCCACGACGACCCCGATGAAGATCAACGCATCTCGCATCGCAAGCCGAACGCGGTCGTGTCGGCCGGCCCCGAAATTTTGACCTATGATCGGACCGACGGCACCGGACAAAGCAAAAAGAACACCGAACGCCACGGGCGTCAGACGGGCGACAATGGCCATGCCCGCTACGGCAGCTTCGCCATAGCTGGCCATGGAGCGCGTGACATAAGCCTGCCCGATGGGCGTGGCGAGTTGGGTCAGAATGGCGGGAAAGGCCAGTCCCGCGATAGGAATGAGATCCGCGCGAAGCGCTGGCATATCGGGTCGCGGAAGCCCGCCATAGTGCCGAAGGATCGGCAGGATCGCCGCCACGGCAATACTGATGCGAGAGGCCACGCTGGCCAGCGCCGCGCCCGTCAGGTCCAGCCCTGCCCCAAAGATCAGGATCGGATCCAGCACGGCATTCACCGCCCCGCCGATCAGTGTGACCATCATCGCGCGCCGAGCGTCGCCATGCGCCCTCAAAATCGCGCTACCGATCATGCCAACCATGAGAAACGGCAAGGACGGCACAATGATCGACAGGTATTCGATCGCCAGTCTCAGCGTTTCACCTTCCGCCCCAAGAAGCGCGGCCAATGGTTCAAGATTTGCAAAGACGATGGCCGCAAAAATGATTCCAAAGACGATGCCGTAGAACAGTGCGGTCGAGGATCGCCTCTGCGCCAGGGCGTCATCACCGGCGCCGAGTGCCCGTGCAACCAACGCACCCGCTGCGATCGCCATGCCGATGCCGAAAGACGTCGTGAAAAAGAGGATCGCGCCGGCATAGCCAACGGCCGCGGCCAATTCCGCCCGACCCAGCATCGAGATGAAGATCATATCGACGAAATCGACAAGGAAGATCGCCATCAAACCGACCGAGGCCGTCAGCGACATGACGGTCACATGCCTGAAAAGGCTGCCTTCCAGAAATTTTGCGTTCTCTGCCATTCGAACATGGGTTGCACGAATTGCGCGTTGCGGCCAGCTTTCATTCATGAGCGGGCAGATCATTCTATTCGGGGCAACGGGAACCGTCGGTCGCGCGGTGGCGGCTGAACTGGTCGCGGCCGGGTGGAGCGTCTCAGCCCCACTTCGTCGCCCTGCCGAAGTGCCCGGCGTAAAGACGATTGTTGTCGATCTGGGTGACACTGCTGCGCTGTCTTCGGCGCTGGCGCCGCTTCGCCCGGACGCTGTCATTTCGTGCATGGCCTCGCGCGATGGCCGCCCGGCGGATTCCTGGGCCGTCGACCGCGATGCGACGATCCGGGCGTTCGAGGCGGCACAAGCGGCAGGTGCAAGGCGCGCCATCTTGGTGTCTGCAATCTGCGTGCAGAAGCCAAAGCTCGACTTTCAGTTCGCCAAGCTGGAGGCCGAAGCTTGGCTGGCAAACTCCGGCATGGCGTGGAGCGTCGTGCGCCCAACAGCGCTCTTCAAGTCGCTTTCAGGCCAAATCCACCGCGTTCGCTCCGGCAAGCCGTTTCTGGTCTTTGGATCGGGCGAGCTGACGTCCTGTACACCCATCAGCGACCGTGATCTGGGGCGCTACGTGGTGGACGTCTTGGAAGACGAGGCACAGGTCGGGAAGATCCTTCCCATTGGTGGGCCCGGACCAGCCCTGACGCCACTGGCCATAGCAGCGGAGCTGTTCCATCAAACCAAGCTTCGCCGCCGCGTCAAACACGTGCCACTGGGCGCGATGGATCTTGTCATCGGTGGGCTGTCTCTGGCCGGAAGATTGAGCCCGGCAATGGCCGACAAAGCCGCCTTTGCCAGGATCGGACGATACTACGCGACAGAATCCATGCTGGTCTGGGACGACGCGCAAGGGGTCTATGACCGGGCGTTGACACCAAGTTACGGGTCAGACACCTTGCAAGACCACTTTCGCCGGGTTCTGGCCGGGGAGATTGAGGTCGATCTGGGCGAACACGCGGTGTTCTAAGCGGCCTAAAGCGTCGGCTTCTTCTGCAAAAGCGCCATGACTTCTGCCATTTCGGGTCCGCGTGGCTGCCCTGTCACGGCGTGGCGCAACGGCAGGAACAGCCCCTTGCCTTTCCGGCCGGTCGCCTCTTTCACACGCCCGGTCCATTCAGACCACGTGGACGCGTCATAAGGGGGCTCTCCCAAAAGGGACAAGGCCGTCTCTACGAAATCCCGGTCTTCTTCTGCGACGACGGCGTCGACCTTGCCCGCGAATACGGGCCACCAAGCACCTGCTTCGTCGCGCGTCGCAACGTTGCCCCGGACGGCGTTCCAGTACGCATCTTGCACCGCCTCTGGCACGCCAGCGGCATTCAATTCGGACTTCACTTCATCTGACGGCAGGCTTTGGATGACACGCGCGCTAAGCGGCACCATGTCTTCGACATCCAGCTTCGTCGGTGCTGTGCCGAAATGCCCGATTTCAAAGCCGTCGATCAGGCTTTCCATGTCCGTTCTCAACTCAACCGGATCTGACGACCCAAGCCGTGCCATGAGCGACAGAACGGCCATCGGCTCCATGCCCCTTTCGCGGAGATCCCTGAGCGCCAGCGTACCAAGCCGCTTCGACAATGCTTCGCCTTCCGGCCCGGTCAGCAGCGAATGATGCGAGAAACGCGGCACGCTGCCACCAAGGGCTTCGATCATCTGAATTTGCGTCGCCGTGTTGGTCACGTGGTCCGCACCGCGCACGACATCCGTGACGCCCATCTCCGTGTCGTCGACCACAGACGCCATCGTGTAAAGCATCTGGCCATCCTGACGGATCAGAACCGGATCCGAGACCGAGGCCGCATCGATCGATACGTCACCCTGAATGCCGTCCGTCCATTCGATCCGGGATTGATCCAGCTTGAAGCGCCATACGCCATTGCCGCGCTCTGCGCGAAGGGCGTCTTTTTCCGCGTCGCTCAGGGCAAGGGCGGCGCGGTCATAGACCGGAGGACGACCCATATTGAGCTGCTTCTTCCGCTTCAGATCGAGTTCCGTCGGCGTCTCGAACGCCTCGTAGAGCCGCCCCATATCCCGCAGCTTGTCAGCGGCAGCGTTGTAGCGCTCCAGCCGGTCGGACTGGCGTTCGATCCGATCCCAAGTCAGCCCAAGCCACTCAAGATCCTGCTTGATCGCGTCGACATATTCTTCCTTCGACCGTTCAGGATCCGTGTCGTCGATCCGCAGGATGAAGGTTCCGCCAGCCTTGCGGGCAATCAGCCAATTGAACAGTGCGGCCCTCAGGTTGCCCACATGCAGATATCCGGTGGGCGATGGCGCGAAACGTGTAGCGGTCATTGAGTTCTCCTTGGGCGTGAGCCTCTTTCACAGACGCCCCCTTTTGTCCATATGAGGAGGCATGGATTGGGATCAGAAGACAGCACCGGATCTGGCAGATATCGAACGCATCGCCGAGGAAACGCGATCGGCTCTGCCGGACGCGTTGCGCCATCCCGCAATGAAGATCCAACTTCGCGTCGAGGATCTGGCAAACGACGACACCTTGCGAGACGTCGATGTTGAAGACCCATTTTCGTTGACCGGGCTCTACGAAGGTATTCCGCTGACCGAAAAGTCAGTTTCTGATCAGCCGATGGGTCCGGACACGATCTGGCTTTTTCGTCGCGCGATACTGGATGAATGGGCTGGACGCGGAAACGTCACGTTGAAAGAGCTGGTGGCCCACGTGATGATCCACGAAATGGCGCACCATTTCGGTTGGTCAGACGACGATATCGCCGCCATTGACCGATGGTGGGAATAGCACCTCACATTTTGGCGATGGACTGTGGACGCAGCGTCCGTCAGCGCTAACTCGGAAAATATCGATAATTTTTCGAAAGTGATCCCATGACGCTCAAGATGACCCGCCGCGCAGCCCTCGCAACCGGCGCAACCCTCCCCCTCGCTGCCGCCACGCTTGGCGCTGCAAAACCTGCGCTTGCGGGCGGCCACGCCGCGCCGAAGGCCAAGACGAACAGCTTCATGCTGGGTGACATGAAGGTCACAACGCTTCTGGCTGGCACACGCACGGTGACCGATGACCCGCAGGGCATTTTCGGTATGAACGTCTCGGACGAAGAATTCGCCGAGGTCAGCCGCCGGAACTTCCTGCCCGATGACAAGGGCCAGTTCTTCTTTACACCGACGGTCGTGGAGTCCGGATCAGATGTCGTTCTCTTTGACACGGGCTTCAATGGCGAAGGCATCGGCGGTGTGTTGGACGCCGCAGGCTACAGCACGGATGACATCACCAAGGTTGTCATCACCCACATGCACGGCGACCACATCGGCGGCCTGACCATGGAAGACGGCAGCCCGACCTTCGCCAATGCAGGGTACATCTTCGGTCAGGCCGAATATGACCATTGGTCCGGAACAGACAGCGATGGCTTTAAGAACAAGATCGCTCCGCTGGCCGAGAAAGCCACCTTCGTCGGCGATGGTGCCTCGGTGGCCAGCGGCATCACCGGCATGGGCGCCTTCGGCCATACGCCGGGGCATATGGTCTACATGCTCGACAGCGGCGGACAGCAGGTCTTGCTGATGGCAGACACCGCCAACCACTATGTCTGGTCGCTGGCCTATCCGGATTGGGAAGTACGCTTTGACATGGACAAGGAAGCGGCTGCGCAAACGCGTCGCAAGGTTCTGGGCATGGTTGCCGCAGACCGCATCCCGTTGATCGGCTACCACATGCCGTTCCCGGGCATTGGCTACGTTGCCGAAGGTGGACCAGAGGGCGCGGCCTTCCACTATGTACCGGCCACCTATCAATTCATGATGGGTTAAGTTTCACGACCGGGCGGCGCAGGCCCCTGCGCCGTCTATTCCACCGCCGCATCACGGATGACGAATTGATCTATCGCGCCGCGGAACGCCTGGTTTTGCTGGTGCCACGTGCCAAACTTCAATGTCGTCAGCCTATGGCGCATCAGATCAGGCACGCTGCCTGACGATGCCACCACTTTTCCATCCAACAGAAGATCTGTCGCGCGACCCGGCTGGTTCACTTCAAGACTGAGCCTCTGCCAGTCGTCACCAACGGCGCCACGGCCCGTGGTCATTTTGATCGTTTCTCCCGCGGTGTCCTTGAAGCGCACTTCGAACATGTCGTGCGACGCCCCCACGATCGAAAACGTCAGATGCTGCAATCCGGCGTCGCTTGCCCCCGTCAGAACAGCGATGGTCTGAACAGCAGACCCGGCACCATAGGGGTTCACCCAGTCTTCGGCCTTGACCGATAAAGACACCTCCGTCCGGTCAAAGACCCGCAACGCGGCTGGAAGATCGGTCACAATGGCCGTGCCCGATCCATCGGACCAAAGCGCTTGGCCAAACACGCCCTGCACGAAGCTTGCGGCATCGCCGTCAGATGCGGCTTGCACCCTGACGCGTCCTCGTCCGTTTAGATCACCATCGAAAGGAAGGTGGACTTCCGCTCCGTCAATCGCCTCGGTCGGCACGGGTTGGCCGGGCAGCAGAAGATATGCCGCAACCAAAAGAACAACGGTGCCTAAGCCCAAAACTCTCCGTCGCATTCCTGGTGTCCTTGTCCAACTTTCAGCAACCATTTCAGGCCCAGCGCAATGTGACTATAGCCACTTGCGCTGATTGCGCTAACACTGCATGGTCGCGCCTCGAACAGAGGAGGCTCACATGCGCTCTCATATCCTGACGATCACGCTGAACCCGACGGTTGATTTCTGCACGACGTCACCCGAAATCGCCGCCGGCCCAAAGCTTAGATGCACCGAGCCGCAGATTGATCCGGGCGGTGGAGGAATCAACGTCGCGCGCGCGGTGAAGCTTTTGGGCGGTCAGGCCACCGCGCTGGTTGCCATCGGCGGCGCGACCGGGGCGCATCTTTTGCAACTTCTGGCCCTCGAAGGTGTACCAACCGTCGCGTTCCAAGGCCCGGGCGAGACGCGGCAATCGATGTCCGTGATCGATCAGCGGAATGGTGAACAGTTTCGCTTCGTCATGCCCGGCCCGGTTTGGGAGGAAAAAGACGTACCTCGCGCACTTGCCGGTGTCGCGCAGGCCACGGATGACGGGACCTTGGTCGTCCTGTCCGGCAGCCAGCCACCGGGCGTCGCTAAGGACTTCCCGTCTATCCTGGCCGACGACGTGGCCAGCCGCCGGGCACGATTGATCGTGGACACATCGGGGCCGGCGCTTTTCCACCTTGCTGAGAAGCCGCATGACAACATGTTCGTCCTGCGCATGGACGGCGAAGAGGCCGAAGAACTTGCCGGCCGGCCGCACCCGGAACGTGAAGACAGCGCGGCGTTCGCGCGGGGCCTGATCGAAAAAGGGGTTGCTCGGATTGTGATCGTCGCGCGGGGCGCAGACGGATCCGTCATGGCGACGCCTGATGGGGCATGGCATTCCGTCGGACCGGAAGTGCCCGTCGTCTCCAAGGTGGGGGCCGGTGACAGCTTCATGGGCGCGTTCACCTTGGCGATGGCCGGTGAAGAACCTTACGAAGATTGCCTGCGCTGGGGCGTTGCGGCGGCCAGTGCCGCGGTCATGTCAGATGCAACGCGGCTCTGTGACCGGGCGACGACCGAAGACCTTTTCGCGAAAACGACGGTCACGCGTCTTTAAGCGCGGCGATCATGCCAGCCCGCGATTGGCGGGCGCCGGTCTGCAGGTACTCCATCGCATTTAGCGATGCTTCATGCGCTTCAAGACTGGACCCGGCGACACAGTCTTCGACGACACGGCAGACGTAGTCGTGCTGATGTGCGTCGACAAAAGTGTAGTGCACGCACACATCCGTCAGCCCGCCGCACAAAACAAGGGTCTCTGCCTTTAGACCTTTGAGCAATATCTCAAGGTCCGTGCCAAAGAATGCAGAATACCGCCTTTTCGGTACAACATAGTCGCCGGGCAAGAACCCCATTTCCTCTTTCGCGACCTCGGTTCGCGGATCGCCTTCAAGGCAATGCACATCTTCCGCACCGTCGAGTTCACGCCCGAAATCGACAAGATCTGGTCTGTGCACCTCTTGAATGAAGACCACTGGCGTGTGGGACTCATGCGCCGCGTCCACCAGACCGCGCGCGGCCGCCATCCGGTCCCGATATCCATCCATGTTCGGTATAGAACGTTCGACACTTGCGTCGATGAAGGTGCTTTTCTGGATGTCGATGACCAGAAGGACTGCGCGCCCTTTGAGCACGTCGTTGGGTTCATGTGATTTCACGTCAGATCTCTTCCTGCGGTCTCAGAGCCCCCCATCATTCTGCCCCAAATACTCAATCGTCCTGACCACTGGTATCGCGCCAGCGGTTCACAATGGGATAGCGACGGTCCATCCAGAACGCCCGCGGCGTCAGTCGCGCACCCGGCGCGGATTGGAAACGCTTGTATTCCGATATGTAGATCAGGTGTTCGACCTTCTTCACCGTTTCGCGCTCAAAGCCCAACTCCACCACATCCGCGACAGACGCCTCCTGGTCGATCAGCAAGGTCAGGATCGCGTCCAGCACCTCGTAGGGCGGAAGACTGTCCTCGTCCTTCTGGTTCTCGCGCAACTCGGCCGTCGGCGGTTTGTCGATGACGTTCGGTGGAATGACCTCTCCCGCAGGACCCATCATCCAATCGCGATGATTAGAGTTGCGCCAGCGGCAGGTCTCGAAGACGCGCGTCTTGTAGAGATCCTTGATCGGGTTATAGCCGCCTGCCATGTCGCCATAGATCGTCGCATAGCCGACCGCGACTTCGGACTTGTTGCCGGTCGTCAGCAGCATCTCACCAAACTTGTTCGACAGCGCCATAAGCGAAACACCGCGCAGTCTGGACTGGATGTTCTCTTCGGCAATGCCGGGTGTCGTGCCTTCGAAGAGGTCGGCCAGTGCCTCATCCATCGCGGCAACAGGCGCCTCGATTGAAACCGTATCAAGCCGCGCGCCCAGTCGTGCCGCCACGTCAGCGGCGTCATCGAGCGAGGTTTGTGACGTGTATTTGGACGGCAGCATCACACAGCGGACGTTCTCAGGGCCAAGTGCGTCCGCCGCGATCGTTGCGACGATCGCACTGTCGATGCCGCCCGAGAGGCCAAGAAGCACTTTCCTGAAGCCGGTTTTCGCCATGTAGTCGCGAAGCGCCAGAACCATCACGCGGTAGTCCTGCTCCCAATCATCAGGCAGTTCGGCAATGTCGCCCTTGATCGCCTGCCAGCCGTCTTCGCCTTCTTCGAAATCCACATGCGCAATGGCTTCTTCGAGGACCGGCATGCGCATGGCAAGATGACCGCCGGGGTTCAAAACGAATGACCCGCCATCGAACACCTGATCGTCCTGGCCTCCGACCATGTTCAAATAGACCAACGGCAAGCCTGTCTCGACCACGCGCGCCACCATTCGTTGGATGCGCGTGTCGTATTTCCCGCGATAATAGGGGGAGCCATTCGGCACCAGCAGCACCTCAGCGCCGCTTTCTTCCAAGGCTTCCGGCACTTCCTCGTGCCATGCGTCCTCACAAATCGGCGTTCCGATCCTCAGAAGATTGTCGACCATATAAGGACCACCAAGCGGTCCTGGTTCGAACAGACGCACCTCGTCGAACACGGTCTCGTTCGGAAGATTGTGCTTCAGAACTTGCCGGACCAGACGACCCCCTTTGTAGATATGGTAAGCGTTGTAAAGCTTCTCGCCCTGCCAAAGCGGGCCACCGATGGCCAAGGCGGGACCGTCTGCCGTGGCCTCGCGGAGCTGATCCAGATGCTTGGCGGCGTCGGCCACGAAAGCCGGCTTCATGATCAGATCCTGGGTCTGATAGCCGGTGATGAACATCTCGGGCAGTGCCACCATGTCGGACTTCGCCGCCTTGCCTTCTTCCCACGCAGCAAGCGCCTTGGCGGCATTGCCGGCAAGATCTCCCACGGTCGGGTTCAGTTGTGCCAAAGTCAGGCGAAAGCGGTCGGACATCGCTGGGCTCTCCTATCGTCAAGGGAGGGTTTAGCAGGAACCACGCGGCAGGAAAGGGCCGGTCCGGGGAAAAGCGTTGCGGCCTCTTTGGTGCTTTACTAGACTTTCGCTCAAAGAACGGTGGGCTTGGCAGGCAGACATGGGGAACGACTTGGGCGACAGGATCAAAATCCTCGCACGTGGCACGGTGGCAGCGGCGGCACTTCTGGCGGCGGGAACCGCCTTTGCGCAGGACAACGTCATCACGAAGCAATACGACGATGGCGGGGTCTACGAAGGCACCTTTAAGGATGGCAAGCAGCACGGCACTGGCACGTACCGGCTGCCGAACGGCTATGTCTATTCCGGCGAATGGGTCGATGGCGAGATTCGCGGCCAAGGCCGGGCAGAGTTTCCCAATGGATCGGTCTATGAGGGCCAGTTCGCCGAGGGGCAGCCCAACGGCCGCGGCAAGATCACTTTTGCCGATGGCGGCACATACGAAGGCGACTGGGTCGCAAGCCAGATCGAAGGTAGCGGCGTCGCGCTTTATGCAAATGGCGTGCGCTATGAGGGCGGTTTCCTCGACGGACTGCATCACGGTAAGGGCCGGATGGAGGCCCCGACAGGCTATGTCTATGAGGGCGACTGGGTTCGCGGCGTGAAAGAAGGCGCAGGTCGGATCGAATATCCAGACGGTGCAGTCTATGAAGGTCAGCTCGTGCGCGGTGCGCGCGAAGGTACTGGAACGCTCACCATGCCTGATGGCCTGATCTATGTCGGCGATTGGAAAGATGGCCAGATCGAAGGCAACGGACGCCTGACGCAACCCAACGGCGATGTTTACGAGGGTGATCTTGTGGCTGGTCGTCGCGAGGGAAGCGGCAAGGTCGTCTATGCTTCTGGCGATATCTACGAAGGCACGTTCGTCAATGACCGCCGGAGCGGCGAAGGAACATTCACAGGCACCGACGGCTCTGTTTATGTCGGAGCCTGGGCCGATGGTCAGTTCGAGGGTCAGGGGAAGCTGACCTATCCCGACGGCTCGGTCTACACTGGCGCCTTCAAGGACGATTTGGCCGATGGCCAAGGCGAACTGGTCGATGCCAATGGCAATACCTTCAGCGGCGAGTGGGTCGAAGGTGTCATCGAAGGCATGGGCCGTGCCACGTATTCCAACGGGTTGATTTACGAAGGCGAATTCAAGGCCGCCGTCATGAATGGCAAAGGCAAGATGACGTTTGCCGATGGCTATACTTACGAAGGTGACTGGGTCGAAGGTCAGCGCCAAGGCAGTGGCACGGCGACATACTCGGACGGCACCGTTTACGAGGGTGAGTTCGTGGCCGGCCAGCGCGAAGGTCAGGGCAAGATCACGATGCCTGACGGCTTCACCTATAGCGGGCAATGGGCCGACGGAGAGATCAACGGCACCGGGATTGCGACCTACGCGAACGGCGATATCTACGAAGGCAACTTCGTGCGCGGCAAGCGTCAGGGCCAGGGCACCATCCGTTATGCGACGGGCGAAGAGGCCTCTGGCGATTGGGAAGACGGCACGCTGACCGAGCAGAACTGATTCAGGCTTATGCACTGAAATCGAACCGTTTATTGCCGCACATCATGTGTTAACGCCTTTTGGCCATGCTGGCTTCGGAATCGAAGGCAAGGGTGGCCCGTGGACGGCAATCTGGGAAATCTCGCGGACGTCATGCATGACGCTGTCATTTTGGTCGAAGTGACCGATGACAAGCGGCAAGTCATCTATGCCAACTCAGGCGCAGAAACGCTGTTTGGCTATTCGCATGAGGAACTCAGCGCCATCTTGCCAAACGATCTTCTGGCCGGTGGCAACGATCTGTCCCGTGTCGAGGCTATTCGCGCACGTGCAGAAGCGGGCGAAATCGTGCGCGAGGCTCTGATCTTCCAGCGCAAGGACCGATCGCAACTGTGGGTGGATGTCCAGGTCTCTCGCGTGCCGACCGATGATGGTCGTGTCTTGGTGATGTCCGTGCTCAGAGACATTTCGCATACCAAATCGCTCGAAAGGCGCTTGGAAACGGCAGAAGCCGAAGTCGACACGTTGGAACAGCGTCTGGTCGAGACGCAGCAAGCCGCCACCATCGCCAGCGACCGCTTGATGGCTGCCGTGCATTCCCTGCCAGACGCGCTTGTGATCTGGGACGCTGAAGACAAGTTGGTCACCTGCAATGACGCCTACTACGACATTTATCCGGAACTCAGGCACATGCTGGTTCCGGGGACCCCCTTTGAAGACATTCTGGACACCACCGCGCGCGAGGGGTTGGTCGTCATCCCCGATGGCAAGCTGGAGGAATGGCGGGCCGAACGCTTGGCAGCACACCGCAATCCCGGACCACCGATCGAGCAAGATCTGACCGACGGCCGTTGCATCCGCCTTTTCGACCGAGTGACGGAACGTGGTGACATTGTCGGGTGCCGTATCGACGTGACTTCGCTCAAGTCCAAGGAAGCAGAACTTCGCGAACGCACAGCCAAACTGGAAGCCGTTTCGGAAAAGATGCGTGGCTTTGCCATGCACGACGCGCTGACAGGCCTGCCGAACAGGCGCCATCTGGACGCGCACCTGAAACAGCTCCGGGACGAGAACGGCGCAGGGTCGGTCGGCGCGCTTCATATCGATCTGG
>CAZMKY010000583.1:0-4031 GCA_964566835.1 uncultured Rhodobacterales bacterium | reverse complement strand
CTGTCCTTTAACAAATGATAGGTATGGGAACCGATTGTTTTGGGGAAATTTAGCCGTATTGCCGTCATCGGGGCGGGTCTGGCGGGTTTGACGATGGCCAGCCGTTTGCAGGCGTCTGGCCATGACGTCGAAGTTTTCGAGAAAAGTCGTGGGCTTGGCGGGCGTTTGGCCTCCCGGCGGACGGCGCGAGGGGCGTTCGACCACGGTTGCCCTGGGATCCAGTCGAGGAACGTACAGTTCCTGAATTGGCTGTCGGAGGCTGGTGCCGTCCGGCAGGGGGACCATCACTTCGGTGTGCCGGGCATGTCGGCCTTGGTGACGTCCTTGGCAGAGAAGCTGACCGTAAGGCGCCGAACGACGATCAAAAGCCTCAGATCCGGGCACCGGGGCTGGCAACTTCTGGATGACACGCTGGGCATCTATGGCCCGTTTGACGCGGTTGCGCTTGCGATCCCCGCGCCGCAGGCCGTGGCGCTTTTGGCACCTGTTCGCCCGCGTCTTGCCGATACGCTCCGTTCCGCGACGATGGTGCCGGTCTGGACCTGCCTTGCGGCCTTTGACCGGCGATTGGACCTGCCGGACCATGTTCCCGGGGCGGGTGACTTCTTGCGGGCCGATCGTGGCAGCGCGAAGCCCGGTCGCGAAAGAGATCCAGAGACATGGGTCATTCACATGACGCCTGCTGCCACGCGTCAGATGTTGGAGCTGGACAGGAACATGATCGCGCCTGAGATCCTGGACAGATTTGGCGAAATGGTCGGGTTGAGATTGCCGGCCGCACGTCATCTGGATGCACATCGATGGCGCTATGCCTTCGCAGAACGGCCACTGGGCCAAGCCTTTGCTGGCAGCGCTGACATGGGGGTTCTTGTGGGCGGCGACTGGGCGCTTGGCCAGGACGCGGAATCGGCATGGGCCAGCGGCAATGCCATGGCCGAAGCACTGCTTCCCATCCCGGCCGCCACCGCGTAAACCCGGGCCATGCCCTTTCAGGTGACAGATCTTGGCGCAGTCTATGCGCATGGCTTCGACACGTTGATCGACGTCCGCTCCCCCGCGGAATTCGCCGAAGATCATGTGCCGGGTGCCGTCAACCTGCCGGTTTTTTCCAATGCGGAACGCGCAGAGGTCGGGACAGTCTATGTGCAGGACAGTCCGTTTCGGGCGCGCAAGATCGGGGCCGCCATACTGGCCCGGAATGCGGCGCGCCATATTGAAGGGCCATTGGCGGAGAAGGATGGCGGATGGCGGCCTTTGGTCTATTGCTGGCGGGGCGGCCAAAGATCCGGTGCCTTCGCGACAATCCTTGGCCAGATCGGTTGGCGGGCGGAGACGATCAAGGGCGGCTATCAGGCCTATCGCCGGGCGGTCGTGGACCTTCTTTACGAAAAACCTGTCCCGGCGCCGATCATCCTTCTGGACGGCTACACGGGCACGGCCAAAACCGACGTCTTGCTGCGATTGAAGGCCGAAGGTCACCAGGTCATCGACCTGGAAGGGCTGGCCAATCACCGGGGCTCTGTTCTGGGTGGGCTTGGCGAACAACCTGCGCAGAAGATGTTCGAAAGCCTTCTGGCGCATGAGGTGCATGGGTTGGACCCGAAGCGTCCGGTTCTGATCGAGGCCGAAAGCAGCAAGATCGGCAATCTGAACCTGCCACCTCGGCTGTTCGAAGCCATGAAAGCCGCGCCGCGTATCAGGATCGACGCGCCATTGGCGGCCCGGGCGGCGTATCTTGCGCGGGCCTACCGCGACGTGACGGTCGATGTTCCGGAACTGAGCGACCGGCTTCAGCGTCTTGTTCCCATTCAGGGACATGACCGCGTCAACGCGTGGTGCGCAATGGCCGAAGATGCGGCGTTTGAGGATCTGGCGGCAGAGTTGATGCATCACCATTATGACGCGCGCTATGACAAGTCGCGCGCCAAGGCCGATGGTGCAACAAAGGTCCGGATCGAGGCAGATGATCTGGGCGAGGCGGCCTTGGATGACGTGGCGCGCCGTGTCGCGCGCGCTGCCGCCGGATTGGCCCCTTAGACCAGCCTGAGGCCCGCCGTTGCCGTCACCCGGCCAATGATGCGCGCGTCGGGCGCGTGGACCTTCAGCTCCTCCAGCACCTTATCCGCGATCGAACCGGGCACACTGGCCAGATAGCCGCCCGCCGTTTGTGGATCAAAAAGCAGATCTGCACGCGGGCCGGTCTCGCTCGCCAGTCCGGGCAGCGCGGCACGGTTGGCGGCATAAAGTGATGATTGGACCCCGTTCCGGGCCAGTCGAAGGGCCCCGACCGTAAGCGGGACGTCTTCCAACCGGATCTCGGCGCCCACGCCAGAGGCCCGCATCATGCGGTCCAGATGCCCTGCAAGACCAAAGCCCGTGACGTCTGTAATGGCGTTGGCGCGGGACAGGGCCATGGCCGCATCTTGTGACGGTGTGGCCATCCGTTTCAGTGCTGTGACGACTTCGGTGCCGCGTGCCAGAAGCCGCATCTCGCCCGCGAGGATGACGCCGTTGCCGATCGGGCGTGTGAGGATCAGCGCATCGCCGGGCTTTGCGCGCGACTGTGCTTTCGCGTCGCCCCGCAAAATGCCCGTGACCGTGAAGCCAAGCGTCAATTCCGCGCCGACGGATGTGTGGCCGCCGACAATTGCCGCGCCCGCAACGTCCGCAACGTCCGATGCGCCTGCCATGATATCGGTCAGCCATGCGTCCTGCAGCTTGGCTGACAGACGGGGCAAGGTGATCTGCGCAAGGATCGCCTGCGGTTCCGCCCCCATTGCCCAGACGTCGCCAAGGGCATGGCACAGCGCAATTTTCGCGGAGAGGTAAGGGTCTGGCCAGAAGCTTCTCAGGTGATCCGTGCTGATGACCTGTTCGGCAGTGCCAAGCCTCAGGATCGCCGCGTCATCCCCGCTGGCCAACACCACGTCCGACCGCGCTGTCTGACCTTGCTTAGCCAGCACGGTGTCGAGGGTGCCAGACGCCACCTTCGCGCCGCAGCCGCCGCAAAGGGGCAGGTCGTCGGCCTCTCCCAAGGCGACGAGCGCGGCGCCCTTCGGGGCAGGCGTTGGCGCCATCGGTTCCAACGCGGACAGACTTTTCATGAAGCGCTGGTCGATCCAGTCTTTCCACGCCCAGACCCAGTTGCCGGACGGTGCGACGACGCCCCTGTCCGCCAGCGCCGCCTTTCGCCCGAGCGAGATCAGCTTGAGGTAACGCGCCTGCGGCTGGAAGCTTCGGCGCTGCCGGCCGGTCAGGTCGGCGCGGATGTTGTGCGTCAGCACGGGCGCGGCCCGGACGGCAAAGACCCCGGCCTTGGGACGGGGCGCGTGCGAAAGATGGGCGCAATCCCCGGCGGCATAAATGCTGGGATCATTCAGCGACCTCAGATCGGGGCCGACCGAGATATAACCGTCTTGGAGTGTCAGCCCGGTGTCCTTCAGCCATTCGAAGGGCCGCGCGCCGGCTGCGCCCACGGAAAAGGCGGACGGTACGTGCGCCCCGCCGCGGAGGAGGATGCCGTCCGGCGTCACTTCGGCCACTTCCGCATTCTCGATCAACTTGATTCCAGCGGCCTGAAGCGCCTGTCGGAGCTTGCCCGCGGCAATCTCGGAAAGGCCTGTCAGGGCGGTCGCGGCCTCGACCACGGTGATCTCGGGGCGATGGCCTTCTCTGACCAAGCGATGCGCCATGGCAAGCGCCAGTTCCACGCCCGCCACACCGCCGCCAATGACGCCGACAGGACCGGGCGCGGCGAGAAAGTCCAGCCAGCGCAGCGCATAAGGCCCAAGCGGTTTGGCGGCGACGCCGTGTTCCGAGAAGCCCTTGATCTCGGGCATGTTGGAGCTGATGCCAATGTCGATCGAGGCGATGTCATAGGGCAGAGGCGGGCGCCCTTCGATGTGGATGGTTTTCGCAGCGCGGTCGATCTGGTGGACGATGCCCAGGACAAGCCGTGCGCCAGCGAACCGTGCCAGACGCACCAGATCAATCTCCAGATCATCACGCCCGTAGTGACCCGCGATATAGCC
>CAZMKY010000582.1:0-1573 GCA_964566835.1 uncultured Rhodobacterales bacterium | reverse complement strand
GCAGGAGGCCCTCGCCGCGCAGAAGGAGAGATTTCCGATGTTTTTCTATCCCGACTTCAAGCCGACGGTCATGGCGCTACACGGGTCGGCCAGCACCGCAAAGCAATGGGCTGGACTTGCAGATCGGCTGAGCCGGTCTGCCACCTTCATCGCCCCGGACCTGCCTGGCTATGGCGCCGCACAACATGCGGAAGATGACCGACTGGACACGCTGGTCCGGTGCTTGTCCGGTCGCACGGCACATATCCATCTGATCGCACACAGCTTTGGAGGAACTGTCGCGCTCAAGCTTGCGAATGCCTTGCCCGGTCGCGTCGCGTCTATCACGCTTTATGAGCCTGTTGTGGCTCTTCCCGACGCCGAAGGGCGGCCAGCGTTGCCGCTGGAACTGGCGGACATCCGGCGTTCGACATGCGGTGGCTCTGACGTCGCGCTCATGGCGGCATTTCTGGATTTCTGGGGAGGGCATGGCAGGTGGGAGCGTTTGAACGCGTCCCAACGCAGCCGACTAAAGTCTCATGCGTCCGGTTTGCGCCGGGACTTGATGGAGGTCGCTTCCGGCCGGTGGTCGGATACCGAGGTCAACTACCGGGGCCCCATCACTTTGTTCGGAGGCACGCGGTCACCTGATGTTGTCGCGCGGATGATGCGTGCCATCGCAGCAGACTTTCCGCAGACCGTGTGCCGGCGGATTGAAGGTCTTGACCATCTCGCACCTCTGACCCGTCCCGACGTTGTGAATGAACTGTTCTGTCAGGCGCTGATTTCGCACGGCGCCGACATTGACCGGCCCGCGAACCTCGTGGCCTGATTGACTGAAAGGAAGCCACTATGATCACGAGAATCTGGCAAGCTTGGAGCACGCCTAAAAATGCCGACGAGTACGAGCGCCGACTGACGACGGAGATCTTTCCGGCAATTCGGCGCAAGGGGATCGACGGTCTCCGGAATATGGAGGTGCTGCGTAGAGACGCCGGAGAAGAAGTCGAATTTGTCGTTCTTTTCCGATTTACGGATTTGGACAGCGTGCGCCAGATGGCTGGTCCTGACGCAGAGGTGGCGTTTGTGCCTGACATCGCGCGTCAGGTTCTCAAACGTTTCGAAGACCGCGCGCGGCACTTCGAAAGTCGCCACAGTGTGTCCCACGTCGAAGAGATGCCCGATGCCCGATAACCTTCACATGGGAGGCTGTTCCTGCGGGCGCGTTCGCTACCGGCTGCAAGACACGCCGCTAATCGTTCATGCCTGCCATTGCCGCATGTGCCAGCGTCTTTCCGGGTCCACGAATGCGGTGAATGTATTGATCGAGGCCGAGAAGGTCGTTTTGGAAAGCGGCGAGACCGTTGAACGAATGGCCCTTACGCCATCGGGGCATGGGCAGCTGATATCACGCTGTCCTACCTGCCACGTTGCACTCTGGAGCGAGTATCGCGGTTTCTCCAAAATGATTGGAGTAGCGACCCGCTTCGTACGGGCCGGAACCCTAGACAAGCCCAACCACTTTCCGCCGGATGTTCACATCTATACGGACACCATGCAGCCGCACGGTCCTTCGCCTGCCGCCGTGCCGCAT
>CAZMKY010000581.1:0-1524 GCA_964566835.1 uncultured Rhodobacterales bacterium | reverse complement strand
CATCACCACGTTCACGATAGGGGCAATCGCATTCGGAAAGGCGTGGCGGTAGATCACAGCAAATGTCGTCAGGCCTTTGAGCTCAGCCGTTTCGATATAGGCCGATTGCATCACATTCAGGATCGCAGCCCGCGTCATGCGCATCATATGGGCCAGAACGACCAGCGTTAGCACGAGGACCGGTAGCGCAATGGCTTCAAGGCGGGTCAGAAGGTCGGCATCGGGCCGGTAGCTGACAGCAGTGGGCGAGAACCAGCGCAACTGCACGCCGAGGACGAACATCAGGATATACCCCAGAACGAATTCCGGCATCGAAATCGTGGTCAGGGTCGATGCCGAAATCATCTTGTCCGGCCAGCGTTCCTGATAGCGCACGGCAAGAAGGCCAAGGAAAATCGCCAATGGAACCGCGACAACGGCGGCCCAGAACGCCAGGAACAGCGTGTTTGCCAGACGGCGACCAACCGCTTCGTTGATGCTTTGTCCGGAGGTCAGCGCGGTGCCCAGATCGCCGGTGAGAATTCCGCCGAGCCAGTTGAAATATTGTGTAATCGCGGGATCGTTCACACCGAGCTCTTCACGAAGGTTCGCGAGTGCCTCAGGTGTTGCCGATTGTCCGAGAATTTGTTGTGCCACGTCTCCGGGCAGGATTATTGTGCCGGCAAAGATCAGGATGGAGACGAGAAAGAGCAGGAGTAGGCCCAGCGAAATTCGCTGGACCAAAAGAGTTGCTACGGGGCCCATCTATCAGGCCTTCACCCACATCCGCAAAGGCGCGTAGGAGTTCATCAGCGCAAAGCCGTTCACGCCTTCGACCCAACCGTCAACACGATCCCCATGGGCATCGATGAAGTCGTTGAACATTGGGCAGATCAGGCCGCCATCGTCACGCAGCATGGTGCCCATGTCAGCATACATCTGGGTGCGCTTTGCCCCATCAAGTTCGCCACGTGCGGCCACCAGAAGCTGGTCAAACTGTTCGTTGTTGAACCGTGTGTCGTTCCAGTCGGCTGTCGACAGGTACGCAGTCGAGAACATCTGGTCCTGCGTTGGGCGTCCGCCCCAGTAGGAAGTACAGAACGGCTGTACGTTCCAGACTTCGGACCAGTAACCATCATTTGGCTCACGCTTGATCTCAAGTTCGATGCCCGCGGCACCAAGCGACTGCTGGAACAGCGCCGCAGCGTCCGGTGCTCCGGGGAAGGAGTTGTCGGACGTACGCAGCAGGACCGAACCAGAATGGCCTGACTTCTCGAAGTGGAACTTGGCCTTGTCCGGATCGTATTCACGCTGCTCAAACTCCGTGTAGAACGGGTAAGAGGCGTTGATCGGTGTGTCATTGCCAACCGAACCATAGCCGAACAGAATCTTATCCACCATTTCCTGACCGTTGATGCCGTATTTGAGCGCCAGTCGAAGGTCTTTGTTGTCGAACGGTGCGGTGTCAGTGTGCATGATGAACACGTAGTGACCCGGGCCCGCAGTGGAGCTGACGGTCACACCGGGTGCGCGGCTGACAAGGCC
>CAZMKY010000580.1:0-1848 GCA_964566835.1 uncultured Rhodobacterales bacterium | reverse complement strand
CAGATCATCGATGGGATTGGACATGACTACCAAGCAATGAGTGCCGCAGCGGCCGATTACCTGATGAATCTGACTGACTAGAAAAGTATGCTCCCTGCGTTTCCTGAATGGGTAGTGTCCAGGCAATTGCCCCTACGCGTTCTGGTCGACTTCAGTGTACCGGACCGCAACGCTATACGGTCGAATAGCTGTGTACACTGGGTCACGTTTCTTGTGAAAAGCTGACGTTCATCCCACGGTCAGCATCCGACACTCTGGGCGCGAAGCCGACCTTCGCTGTAGGTGCAAACTGAATTAAATATCATCGTATGCGCCCTATCTGAAATACTGCTATTCAGTCTTCGGGAGCTCAGGTGAACCTGCATGCTTGGCCGTCTTCCAGTGGCAAAGGGGTAAAATGTCTGAAACGAATGCGCGGTATGAGTTTGCCTTGGATATCTGTCGCGAAGCCGGTGAACTCGCCCTGTCATACTTCGAAGGCACTGCGACGCTTCGGGTCGAGCAGAAGGGCCCGCAAGACTGGGTCAGCGAAGCGGACAAAGAGGTTGAGACCTTTCTGCGCGCGCGCATCGAGGCAAGCTGGCCGTCCGATGGCATCTATGGCGAAGAGCATGAAAACAAACCCGGCGAAAGCGGGTTTGACTGGGTCATCGACCCAATCGACGGCACGACGAATTTTGTGAATGGCATTCCGGCCTGGACCGTTGTTCTGGCCGGGGTGTACGGGGCGCAAACTGAGATCGGGGTCATCCACGATCCGAATGCGTCCGAAACCTTTTCCGCCCGACGTGGTGCCGGTGCCACCTTGAACGGGCAAAGTCTTGCTGTGGCCTCTGACATTGATATGGCAAGCGGCTCTGTGGCAGTCGGGTATTCCAACAGGGTTCCGGTGACGAATGTTTTGCCTGTTCTGGAAGATGTTGTGAACAGCGGCGCCATGTTTCACCGAAACGCCAGCGGGGCCTTGTCGCTTGCCTATGTCGCCGCCGGACGGCTTCTTGGGTATGTCGAAGAACACATGAATGCTTGGGATTGTTTGGCCGGACAGCTTCTTGTTGAAGAGGCGGGCGGTGTTGTTGAACAACGGGACGCTGGCGAGATGATCCGCGAAGGTGGTCGCGTGGTCGTCGGAACGCCCGATGTATTTCCGGTCCTCAAAGCGATTTGCGACAAGGCCTGGCAGACTTGAACTAGCCGATCGAAACCCAGCCCGACCGCGGAACAAGTCCGTCAAGCGGCGCGCGCCAGTAGTGCCCCTGGCGGGGCTGATCGTGCGTCCGGCTGATTGCGACATCCATCAGATCGCACCACAAAAGCGTGCCGACAGCACCATGCGAAACGATAGCCAGATCGCCGCCCTTATGCGCCGCCACAATCCCGCGCACCGCTTCTATGATCCGCGCCTGCGCATCCACCGCACGCTCCCATCCGCGAAAACTAACGTCGGGATCGGCAAAGAAAGCATCCGCCGCCGCTTCGAAAACTTCGGGAGCCAGAAATCCCGTCGCGCTACGGTCATTCTCGCCTAGGCGCAGGTCGGTCTGAAACTCCAGCCCTAACGCCGCTGAAATGCACTCCGCCGTCTCCTTCGCCTTGCGCTCCGCACTTGCCCAGATCGCAGAAACGCCGCACAGCGCAGGGTTCGCAGCAAACGCTTCCGCGCGACTGCGCCCGATGGCCGACAGCCCCCAATCGGTGACGTCCGCCTCGGGCGCCACTGTCACCTCGGGGTGGGTGATGAATATCAAGTCGCTCAGATGATGTCTTCCGGCAATAGTACCGGACCCTGACGCGCGAAGGCCATGCGCGTCTCGGAACCCGGCTCAAGCGGGTCATCCACGTCTTCAA
>CAZMKY010000579.1:0-5015 GCA_964566835.1 uncultured Rhodobacterales bacterium | reverse complement strand
ATGCTGGTGATCGTGGGGTCGGCCAATGCGGTGAATCTGACAGATGGTCTGGATGGGCTGGCTATCATGCCAGTTATGATCGCGGCCGGGTCGTTGGGGGTCATAGCCTATGCGGTGGGGCGCACCGATTTCACCGAATATCTTGGTATCAACTACGTGCCCGGCACTGGGGAGATCCTGATCTTTGCAGCGGGCCTGATTGGCGGAGGGCTTGGGTTCCTCTGGTACAACGCACCGCCAGCGGCGGTCTTCATGGGAGATACCGGATCGCTTGCGCTGGGCGGGGCGTTGGGTGCGATCGCCGTTGCGACCAAGCACGAAATCGTTCTGGCCATCATTGGCGGGCTGTTCGTGGTCGAGGCGCTGTCCGTCATCATTCAGGTGGCCTACTTCAAGGCAACCGGAAAGCGCGTTTTTCTGATGGCGCCCATTCACCACCATTTCGAGAAGAAGGGGTGGGCGGAACCCCAGATCGTGATCCGGTTCTGGATCATCTCTCTGATCCTTGCCCTGATCGGGCTGGCGACGCTGAAGGTGCGATAGGAACTAGTTGGTAGCCACGCCACCTTCGGCACTGTCATCCGCCACCTCTTCGGTCAGCACAACGCGTGACGCGAAGACGCGTGTGTCGAGCGCATTCTGACCACCGACGTGATTGCAATAGGCCATCCAGTCCGGCATGCGGTCGAGCGCGCTGAGACCGCCTATCTTGCCTGCCCAACCGGCAACAGTTTCACCCAGATCCTCGGGGCTGGGTTCCGCACCTTCAGCAGCTGCGAGAGTGAAAGTCGCGGCAAACCAAGTGCCCGCTGCGGCTTGAAGATTGTCGCGGTCAATTCTGGACGTCGCGCGCGAAGAGGCCGCGGCCAAGATCGACGCACACTCCGCCACCCCGTCCCAAAGCGGTGCGGCGCCGTGGGGATCACCCGGACGCATTGGCACGGTTGGTTCTGCCGTTTCGGCAAGAGCGGGTGTTGCCAGAAAAAGGCTTAGGCAAAACAAGAGGCGCATGGTGCAGATCCTGTCTGGAGCGAGTTTAGAGAGGGCCTTAGCAGGAAAATGCGGCAGTCTTTTGGCATCAGTCTATATCCGAACGGCCTAGGTTCTGGCCCCGGACGTCGTGACAGGCTACCAATCCACGAAAGAACGACTTTTGGAGTGCAAGTATGGGCTTTCTGATCCGCTGGCTGGCTGCGTTTCTTCTTTTGGCGGCGACGTTCAACCCAACGGGGCTGAGCTATATTGGCTGGCTCCAATCTGCGTGGGAGACAAGCCTGCCTTTGGCCGTTCTCATGGGGCTGGTCCTGTTGATTGCCTATGTCGTTTTTCTGACTGCTGTTCTGCGCGGTATCGGCACTCTGGGAGTATTGCTACTTCTCGCCGTGATCGGCGCGCTTCTTTGGGTTTTGGTCGATTTCGGCTGGATCGATGTGACGAACCCGACTTCGAACACGTGGATCGGACTTGTCGCGCTCAGTCTGGTTCTGGCAGTCGGGATGTATTGGGGGATCCTCTGGCGTCGCATGTCTGGCCAGCTTGAAGTTGATGACAATATGGATGGCTGAGGCACTTAGATGATCCCAGTTTCAGGATTGGAAGGTGCGCGCGTTGTCGTGCTGGGGCTTGGACGCTCAGGTCGAACCGCCGCGCGCGCGCTGGAGGCTGGCGGAGCGACCGCTTTGGTCTGGGACGACAGTCCGGCCGCCCGCGAGTCGGCCGACGCTGACGGCCTCGCGCTTCATGATCTGACGCGACGCGAGGCGTGGGACGATGTGCACCGTCTGATCGTCTCGCCCGGTATCCCGCACCTATATCCACAGCCCAACCCGCATGTCGCTTCCGCCATGGCGGCGGGTGTGCCGGTCGACAACGATATCGGGCTGTTCTTTCAGTCTTTCGGCCAATTGGATTGGGGGCGTTTCGACACGCCGCCCCGGGTCATTGCGGTGACCGGATCCAACGGAAAATCGACCACTTCGGCGCTGATCCATCACATTCTGACAGAAGCGGGTCACAAGGCAGAGCTTGCCGGGAACATCGGGCGAGGTGTTTTGGACATTGATCCACCTGAGGATGGCACCGTCGTTGTGCTGGAACTGTCCAGCTATCAGACCGAACTGGCACGCGCACTTACGCCAGATGTGGCGGTCTTCACAAACCTCAGCCCGGATCACCTTGATCGGCATGGTGGCATGGGGGGCTATTTTGCTGCGAAGCGTAGGCTCTTTTCCGAGGGCGGGCCTGACCGCGCCGTCGTTGGCGTGGATGAAGTCGAAGGTCGGTTCCTTGCCAACCAGCTCTCTGAAGGGCCGGGTGACGATCGCGTCATCCGGGTCTCTGTCGCGGGCAAACTCGACGGGCCGGGCTGGTCTGTCTTCGCGCGCAAAGGCCACCTTTCGGAGTATCGCAAAGGACGACAGGCGGCATCGGTCGACCTGCGCGGGATCGCCGGACTGCCCGGCGCGCATAATCATCAGAACGCCTGTGCAGCTTGGGGTGCATTGCGCGCCATTGGGCTTGCGCCACGCGTCATTGAAGCCGGCATGAAGAGCTTCGGTGGTCTACCGCATCGCAGCCAGGTGATCGCGGACGCGGACGGTGTGGTCTACGTGAACGACAGCAAGGCCACAAATGTCGACAGTGCGGCGCACGCGTTGTCCGCCTTCAAACGGATCCGCTGGATCGTTGGTGGTCAGATGAAGGACGGGGGCCTGTCCGCACTTGAAGGGCGCATGGGCAACGTTCTGAAGGCATATGTCATTGGTCGCAGTGCGGATGAGATCGCCTTGCAGATCTCGGATATGGATCACGAGATTTGTGGTGACATGGAGACTGCCGTGGATCGGGCCCATGCCGAAGCGGAGGCAGGAGATACCGTGCTTCTGGCACCCGCGGCGGCAAGCTTCGATCAATATGACAACTTCGAAAAGCGCGGTGACGCCTTTGTGGCCGCTGTCGCTCGCGTGTTGGGAAGGGACTGATTAGATGGCGAGTTTCGACGACGTGGAATTGGCGGCGCGTGTCTCGGATGAGTTGGCGAAGATGTCCTACGAGGACAAGATCGCGTTTCTTGCCGATCGTGGCATCGCCGCCGAGAATGAAGGCGACATTGATCAGATGGTGTTCGAAAACCTCTACCGGGAGTTTCAGGTCGTCTGACCCACTCGCACTAGGTGACGCCTTTTCCGCGAATGGCTTGGCCTGCCGCCCAGCCGGAGGACCATGCCCATTGGAAGTTGTAGCCGCCAAGCCATCCGGTGACATCTACTGCTTCACCGATCACGTAGAGCCCGGGCACTGACGCGGCTTCCATCGTTGCCGATGACAGGCCGGCAGTGTCTATCCCGCCAAGTGTCACTTCTGCCGTGCGGTAACCTTCAGTGGCGGTGGGTTTCAGGTGCCAGTCGGTCAACGCTTCCCCCACGCCTGCAAGTGCAGCGTCGCTTTGGTCGGCCAAGTTGCCCTTCAGTCCAAGTCGTTCTGACATGGCGATCGCCAGTCGTTGCGGAAGATGGTCCGACAAGGCGTTCGCCATGCTGCGCCGCCCGGACACGCGTTTTGCTTGGGCCAGTTCCTGGCCAAGCGCGACGTCCGGGCAAAGGTTCACCCGGATGTCCTGACCTTCGCGCCAATAGGACGACGCCTGCAGGGCCGCCGGGCCCGAAAGGCCCCGATGTGTGAAGAGGACGGCTTCGTCAAAGGCAGGGCCATCCGCCTGCACGCGACCTGCGACAGAGAGGCCGGACAAAGCTTTGAGATCCTGAAGATCTTCGCCGAAGGTGAATGGCACGAGACCGGGACGTGTTTCCGTGACGGTGAGGCCAAACCGCTCGGCAATCCGGTAGGCGAGCCCTGTTGCACCCATTTTCGGAATGGATTTGCCGCCTGTCGCCAGAACCAGATTTCGGCAATGCACAACCTGCCGTGCCCCTTCACGGTCGAGGACCACTGCGAAACCTGCGTCCGTTTTGGCGATTTCGCCAATCTCTGTCTTGAGCCAAAGCTTTGCGCCATTGGCCTCCACTTCGGCCAGAAGCATCGCAATGATGTCCTTGGCCGAGGAATCGCAAAAAAGTTGGCCAAGCGTCTTTTCGTGCCACGGAATTTTGTGCCGATCGACAAGTTCGATGAAATCCCACTGCGTGTATCGGGCGAGCGCTGATTTGTGGAAATGCGGGTTCTGGCCGAGGAACTTCTCAGGTTCGATCCAGAGGTTCGTGAAATTGCATCGACCGCCGCCTGAAATCCGGATCTTTTCGCCCGGCGCCTTGGCGTGATCGACGACCAGAGTGCCCGGCCCCGCTTGAGCCGCACACATCAGGCCAGCGGCGCCAGCACCAAAGATCAGGGTTTCGACTTGCATGGGGCTGGCGCTTAACTGGCAGATCGCCCCCTGACAAGCAGAACGGACGAGGGGCGCTGCCCCTCGCGCACCCCGGGATATTTTGAGACCGATGAAAGGTCTGAATGAGTTATGGCGCGATGCCTCAAAGCGCTGTAGACTAGGGGGATAGATCCGGAAAACCGGACATCCAGAGGCAGACAGTAGAGCAGACCCATGACAGAGATGGTCTATGGTGCGATCCCGCGAGGGGATGGTGAACCGATCCTTCCAAGATGGTGGCGGACGATCGACAAACTGTCTTTGTCGGCCGTTCTGCTTCTGTTTGGTATCGGACTATTGCTGGGGCTGGCCGCGTCGCCGCCATTGGCCGAACGCAATGGCTTTGGTGCCTTTCACTATGTCGAACGTCAGGTGATCTTCGGATCGATGGCGCTTGTCGCGATTTTTGCCTTTTCGCTCATGCCACCGAAGACCGTGCGCCGCCTTGCGATCATCGGATTTCTCGTCTCGTTCATTGCACTTCTTGGGCTGCCCTTTCTGGGAACTGATTTCGGCAAGGGCGCCGTCCGCTGGTATTCGTTGGGCTTTGGTTCCTTCCAGCCCTCGGAGTTTCTGAAGCCCGGCTTCATCGTGCTGGCAGGCTGGATGATCGCCGCTTCGAACGAGGTCG
>CAZMKY010000578.1:0-5404 GCA_964566835.1 uncultured Rhodobacterales bacterium | reverse complement strand
GCCCGGCCTGACTGCTTCGATGCCCTTGAACAGCGCATCATGCGTGACCTGCACAAGCCGTTCGGCCTTCCGGCTCAACTTGCCGGCGACATACATGCGGCTGGTGTCGCCGTACCACCCATCCACGATGACCGTGACGTCCACATTCAGGATGTCGCCATCCTTCAGCACTTTCGGACCGGGGATGCCGTGGCAGACCACGTGATTCACGCTGATGCAGCTTGCGTGCTGATACCCCTTGTAGCCGATTGTCGCCGAAAGCGCCCCAGCTTCATTGACCATCGAGGTGATCGCGGCATCGAGCTCCCCCGTGGTGGCACCTGGCCGTACCATTGGTGCGATATCGTCAAGAATGCGCGCGGCCAAAGCCCCCGCGCGGCGCATGCCGGCGAAGTCTTCAGGCTCATAAATGCGAATACCGTCTTTTGTCAGACGGCCTCGGGCTTTGTCGTCCACAACTGGCGTCCTTCTTGGATTTGCCGAGGATATAGGACGTATCGCACCGGATCACCAGACGCCGGAACGGACCAAGCCGGAATCCGGGCATCGCGGCACCACTGGAAAGCCGGACGCGCTGGCCTTAATGTGCACGAGAACCACCCCACGAGGACGACGAAGTTATGCCCAATCCAACTGCGGCAATGATTGTCATTGGTGATGAAATTCTGTCCGGACGGACACGGGATGCCAACATGTATCATCTGGCCGGCAAGCTGACGGAAAAAGGGGTCAGCTTGCAGGAAGTCCGCGTGGTCAGCGACGAAAGCCCGGCCATCATCGAGGCCGTCAACACGCTGCGAGGCCGGGTCGATCATGTCTTCACCTCGGGCGGTATCGGCCCGACCCATGATGACATCACGGCCGATGCCGTCGCGGAAGCCTTTGGCGTGGGCATCGACGTTCGTGCCGACGCCCGCAGTATTCTGGAAGAGCACTATACCCGAAACGGACAGGCCCTGACCGAAGCGCGGCTGCGTATGGCGCGAATCCCGGAAGGGGCCCTTCTCATCGACAATCCGATTAGCGCGGCGCCGGGCTTCAGCCTTGGAAATGTGCACGTCATGGCGGGCGTTCCGGCCATCTTTGAAGCCATGTTGGAAAGCGTGCTGAGCCTTGTGACGGGCGGCACCCCCTTGACGTCCGTCACGGTCCGCGTCGATCGCGGCGAAGGCGATTTGGCCGGGCCATTGAGCGAAATCGCCCGCACACACGGCGATGTCAGCCTAGGGTCATACCCGTTCCAGAAGGACGGCCGCTATGGCAGCAACATCGTCATTCGCGGCACAAACGAATCCCGTGTTGCAAGCGTCGCATCTGAAGTCCGGGCGGCTTTCGATGTCAGGCACTGACACCCCGGGCGACATGGCACTCATGCAGGCGCTTGACGCCACGTGGCCGCCTCAAAGGGTTTGGCATGACGGCCCTTTCCTGATGCGGGACGGCGCCGGCGGCGGGCAACGCGTTTCGGCAACATTTCTGAAGCCTGGGGCCAATCCGGACGAAGCGATTGATCTGATACACAAGATGGAATCCCCTCTTTTCCGGGTTCTGGAAGGCGACGATGACCAAGCCCGGCTTTTGGAACGCGCCGGATTGCAGCGCCACGACACCACACTGTTTCGGGTAGGCCCCGCCGCAGACATCGCCACCAAGCCCGGTCCTGCCAAGGTCTTCTTCGGCTGGCCGGTCTTGGAGGCACATCGGCGTGTCTGGGCCAAGGGGGGGATCGGACCGGCCCGCATTGAGGTGATGCAGCGCGCGCCCGGCACCAAGACAGCCCTTCTCGGACGGCTTGGCGACGCACCCGTCGCGACGGGGTTTGTCGCAATCTCAGGCGATATCGCCATGCTGCACGCGCTTGAAGTGCTGCCCGAGGCGCGACGCTGCGGGGTTGGCCGGACGTTGACCGAGGCCGCTGCGGACTGGGCCGTGTCGCAAGGCGCACGGTGGCTGGGTCTGGCCGTGACCAAAGCCAACACTGGTGCAAATGCGCTATATGAAGGGCTTGGTCTGGCCCATGTCGGCGGGTATCACTACCGGACCTCAAAGGATCACGCCTGATTTGAAGCGCCTCCTTATCCCATTTGTTCTGATGCCATCCATGTTGGCGGCGGCCCCGGATCTGTCGGTGCCTGGCGGCCGGGTAACCTTCACTGAAGCGGCTGAGGAACGTGAGATCGCATTGCCCGATCAGGCTTGGGCCGCCACGGCAGAGATCCGCACGGCATCCGGGATGACCCAGCGCACGGCTTGGGAATTGGTCGACAGCACGGCAACACCGTTGCAGCTTGTTCAGCCGCTGCGCGCGGCACTTGAAGCCGAGGGCTACAGTGTGGTTTTTGACTGCGCCGCTGTCAGTTGCGGCGGCTATGACTTCCGCTTCACGCTTGCCCTTGCACCGCCGCCAGCCATGTTCGTCGATCTGGCGGATTACCACTATTTCCTGGCCCAGAAGGGTCAGAGCGAGGTCGCGGTCCTTGCCAGCCGTTCTGGCGGGCGCGGATATGTGCACGTCACAGCGCTTGGTGAAGCCGCAAACGTGGAAGTGGTAGACACCACGGTGATCGAGCCCCCAGCGCTCGAGCGTCCGGTCCCTGAGATGACCAGCGGCGGCAGTGCCCCGATCGTGCAACCGGGTGACATCGCGGGCCTGCTGGAAAGCACGGGGCGCGTGCCACTGGATGGACTGTCCTTTGCGTCCGGCTCAACCGACGTGTCGGAAAACGGGTCAGGTGATCTGGCTGCGCTGGCCGATTGGCTGTCCGCCCGCCCGGGCAGCCGGATCGCACTTGTTGGTCACACGGATGCCGTGGGTGGGTTGGAGGGGAACACCCGTCTTTCGAAAGCCCGCGCGACTGCAGTGCGGCAAGTTCTGGTCGAACGCTATGGCGTAAACCCGACGCAGCTTGATGCCGAAGGTGCAGGTTATCTGGCGCCGCGATCCCCCAATCGAACGGCCGAGGGGCGCGACCGAAACCGCCGGGTCGAAGCTGTCCTTCTCGACACGGAATGAAAAAGGGCGCTCCGAAGTCGAAGCGCCCAGGTGTTTTTACAATTCGAGGGAAGAACTGACTAAGATGGAACGTCTTACCAGTTGTCCGGGCCCTTCTCGGCGAAGGAATGGACAAGGAAGTCGATGAAGGCACGCACCTTGGGCTGGGTGAAACGGCCCGGAGGATAGACGGCAAAGATGCCTTGCGTTTCGATCGGAAGCTCGGGGATCGCTTCTTCGACCAGGCCTTCTTCCAGCGCCTCGCCGTAGAGGAACGACGGAAGATAGGCGATGCCGAGACCCGCAATGGCCGCGTTTAGCAAGGACTGGCCATCATTGACCGTTAGCCAGCCGGCAGTGCGCACCTGACGCTTTTCGCCAGACGGCGCGGTCAGCTTCCAGACATTCCCGGACGAGTTGTTCGAGTAATGCAGAAGCTTGTGTTCGTTCAGATCGTCGATCTTCGACGGACGACCATATTTCGCGAAATATTCCGGCGACGCGATCATGCGGCGGTTGGTTTCGCAGAGTTTCCGGGCGCGCAGCGTGGAATCTTCCAGCTCACCAATCCGGATGGCCATGTCGAACCCTTCAGAAATCAGTTCAACGTAGCGGTTGTTCAGAACCATATTCACCGTGATATCCGGGAACTCCTGCAGGAATTCGCCCAGAACTGGCGACAGGTGGTTTACGCCGAAATCGGTTGCGACCGAAATCCGGAGAAGTCCGGAGGGCGCAGATTGCATGGACGTGACCAGCGCATCTGCTTCGCCAGCGTCGTTCAGGACGCGGCGAGCGCGGTCATAATAAGCAAGTCCGATTTCCGTAGGAGAAACGCGGCGCGTCGTGCGGTTCAACAGACGTGCACCAAGGCGGGCTTCCAGCGACGACACGTGCTTTGACACGGCGGATTTGGAAATTCCCATCTTCTTGGCAGCGTCGGTGAATCCACCCTGATCTACGACGGTCGCAAAAGCTTCCATTTCGGTCAGTCGATCCATCAGCTTCTTAGCCTTTTCTTCTTCACTCCCCCGAGCCCGACCCTTTTCAGCGTGAAATGGGGCCAGAATGGGGAATCTGCCCGACAATTTGTCGGTATTGTCGGGATCGTTTTTAGATGGGAAACGAAGAAGCCCGCCGTCCCAGAAGGGAAAGCGGGCTTAGTTTCAAGGGCTTCGGGAAGATATTGCCCTTGATCGGCAACTTGGAAGGTTGCCTTAGCGTAAATCGCTGGATCCCATCGGCGTGGGACGGCGGAAGAGGCGGAGAGCACCGCGAACACCCGCTTTCGTGGTATCGGCCCGGGCTGCGCTTGCGGCGCGCTTTGCGGCCTCCATGTTGATGCTGCCGTCGCTGAGGAAGAAGTCCGAGGTGTTCATGGCTGTGTCGCTTTCGGTGTTTCGTTGCTGATGACACCACCTTGCCAAAGCGTCCGACGACAAGCTTTCAGACGATCTTGAGAAGTTTTGAGAATTCTCTTGAGATTCTTGCACCAAATCTCAGGACGGCCCAAAGTTGACCTATGGGCACCGAAGAGAACACGCGATTCAGCTTCGAAGACTTTGTCTTGGACCTTTCCGCAACCGAGCTGCGAAAAGGTGAGAACGTCGTGCCAATGGAACCACAGGTGTTTGACCTCTTGTGTCTGCTTGTCAGCGAACATGCCCGTGTCGTCACCAAGGATGAGATCATCGAGAAAGTCTGGGATGGCCGCATCGTCTCGGAAAGCGCCGTGTCTTCCCGCATAAACGCCGTGCGCAAAGCAGTTGGGGACGACGGGTCTGAACAGCGTCTGATCAAAACGGTGCATGGCCGCGGCTTTCGATTTGCCACAACGCCAGAGCGCATCGAACCGGGCGCCTCAGTCGATCCGGCGAACGCGCCCAGCAGCAAGCCCAGCATTGCGGTTTTGCCCTTCGTCGCCATGTCGGATGACACGACGCTTGGGTATTTCGCAGACGGTATCGCCGAAGACATCATCGACGGGCTGTCGCGCTTTCACGAGCTGAGCGTGATTGCCCGCAACTCCAGCTTCAGCTTTCGCGACCAGATGATCGGGGCTGCCGAGATCGCAGAGCGGCTTGGAGTCAAATACATCCTTGAAGGCAGCGTGCGCCAAATGGGTCAGCGCATCCGCGTTTCGGTCAAGCTGATCGATGCGAAGGAGCAAAACACGATCTGGTCCGAACGCTATGACGGAGATCTGTCCGATATCTTTGATGTACAGGACGAGATTACGGAAAAGGCCGTCACCTCCATCGCGCCGCAAACGCACTATGCCGAAATCTCTTCAGCCTACCGCAAGGACATCGCCAGTCTGACCGACTGGGAGCGTGTGATGCGCGCGCGTTGGCATATGGATCGCCAGACGCGTGACGACACTGACATGGCGCTGGCCATTCTGGCCAATGT
>CAZMKY010000577.1:0-2201 GCA_964566835.1 uncultured Rhodobacterales bacterium | reverse complement strand
CGCTCGTCTCGAACGCTGGGATACCGGCGCGTGTGCGGGGCGACATGCTGGACCTGACGTCGGAGAACTATGACGTCGTGATGGACGTGAACTTAAAGGGCGCGTTCTTTCTGGCGCAGGCCGTCGCGCGGCGCATGGTGTCACGCGCGTCGACCACGTACAGATCCATCCTTTTCGTGACCTCGATCAGCGCCGAGGCCGTGTCGGTCGAGCGCGCGGAATACTGCATCTCCAAGGCGGGTGCAGGCATGATGGCGCAACTTTTCGCGGCGCGATTGGCGGCAGATGAGATCGGGGTTTTCGATCTGAGACCCGGCATCATCGCGACGGAAATGACGTCAGCGGCCAAGGCCGCCTACGACGTGCGCATCGCGGATGGCCTTGTCCCTGCACGACGCTGGGGCATGCCGGAAGATATCGGACAAATTGTCGTGCCTCTGGCCACGGGTCAGATGGCGTTCGCGACGGGCGCCGTCATCCCGGTGGATGGCGGGCTGAGCATTCACAGGTTGTGAGGGAGATCCATGACCGAGACTTATGACTTCGTCATTATTGGCGGCGGTTCCGCCGGGTGTGTTCTGGCGGCACGTTTGTCGGAAGATCCTGCGACGCGCGTCTGCCTTCTGGAGGCAGGCGGCGGGGATCGTCATCCGTTCTATCACCTGCCTGCGGGCTTTGCGAAGATGACCAAAGGCATTGGCGCCTGGGGTTGGGAGACGACACCGCAGCGCCACATGAAGGACCGCGTTTTCAACTACACTCAGGCCAAGGTGATTGGGGGTGGATCGGCGATCAATGCGCAGATCTACACGCGTGGCAATGCGCAGGACTATGACGAATGGCGTCAGCTTGGCTGCGACGGGTGGTCTTATGAAGACGTGCTGCCCTACTTCCGCAAGGCCGAGGACAACGACACCTACGACAATCGGTATCACGGCAAAGGTGGTCCACTTGGCGTGTCCAAGCCGGCCGCGCCGCTTCCCATTTGCGAAGCATATTTTGAAGCCGCTGCGGCCGCGGGCATCCCCTTTAACGAGGATATCAACGGCGAAGTTCAGGATGGTGCGACCTACTATCAGCTCACCCAGAAGAATGCCCGCCGGTCGTCGGCGGCAATGGCCTATCTCGCGCCGAATGCGAGCAGGTCGAACCTGACGCGTCGGCTGAATTCCGAAGTGCGTCGGATCGTTGTCGAAGGCGGTCGCGCGACCGGTGTCGAATTGATGGACGGCACGATGATCCGAGCTGAGGGCGAGGTTCTTTTGTCCGGCGGCGCCATCGGATCCCCCCGGTTGTTGCAGCTTTCAGGTATCGGACCGGCTGATCATCTGACAGGGCACGGCATCGACGTTGTCTTTGACCAACCGCAGGTTGGCGAAAATTTGCAGGATCATCTGGATCTCTACTGTATCTGCGAGGTCACCGGACCGCACACATACGACCGCTTTGCCAAGCCCCATATGTCGGTGCTGGCGGGTCTTCAGTATCTTCTGACGCGCACCGGGCCGGTGGCGTCCAGCCTTTTTGAGACTGGGGGGTTCTGGTACGCAGACCCCGATGCTCGCTCGCCCGATCTGCAGTTGCATCTGGGTCTGGGGACCGGGATCGAGAAGGGTGTCGAGGCCATGCCGCAAGGTGGGGTCACGCTGAATTCCTGCTATCTGCGTCCGCGTTCGCGCGGCACCGTCCGTCTGAGCAGCGCCGATCCGAAAGCGCAGCCGCTGATCGATCCGAACTATCTGCAGGATCCGCAAGACCGTGAGATGTCGATCCGGGGTCTGAAGCTGACGCAAGAGATCCTCTCGCAAGCGCCATTGAAGCCCTACATCAAGGCAGAACATCTGCCGGGGCCGAATGTCCGCACGGATGAGGAATACTACGACTTCATCTGCGAGCATTCGAAGACGTCCCACCATTGCGCGGGGACGTGTCGCATGGGCAGTGACGACGCGGCCGTCGTCGACACTCGACTTCGCTTCAACGGGATTGAGGGTCTCCGCGTCGTGGACGCATCCATCATGCCGAACGTCATTTCGTCCAACACAAACGCAGCCGCTATCATGATCGGGGAGAAGGCCTCGGACATGATCCGCCAAGATCACGGGATCTCCACATGATACGTCACATCGTTCTGGTCAAATTCAATGCCGACCTGCCTGAAGCCGATATCGAGGATATCTGGGCCGAACTGCACGCTTTGA
>CAZMKY010000576.1:0-4708 GCA_964566835.1 uncultured Rhodobacterales bacterium | reverse complement strand
AACCGCGAGGGTGTGGCCGACGAGATCGATGTGACGGTGACTGAACCCGAAGAGATCCGGGCGATGACGCCGACGCTTTTGCAGGCGGCGGGGGACAGAGCGCTGGCCTGGACGTGGCAGGATTCGGCGGGCGGGTTTCTGCGCGCGTTGGAAGTCGAGGATACGGTCATGTTCGTGCTGATGAGCGTGCTCGTTCTGATCGCGTCGATGAACATTATCTCGGGCCTCGTGATGCTGGTGAAGAACAAGGGGCGCGACATTGGCATTCTGCGCACCATTGGCCTGACAGAAGGGGCGATCCTGCGGGTATTTTTCCTGACCGGGGCGCTGGTGGGGACGATCGGAACACTCCTCGGAGTGATCCTTGGCTGTCTCTTTGCGGTCTATTTCGACGCGATTCTTGCCTTTGTGAACGGTGCCTCGGGGGGCGGGGTCTGGGATGGTGCGGTGCGGGGCATCTACCGCCTTCCGGCAAAGCTGGAGCTGATGGATGTGCTGTCGGCGGTCGGCTTGTCACTGTTCCTGTCCTGGGGGATCACGCTGATCCCGGCGCGGCGGGCGGCGCGGATGAACCCGGTGGAGGCGCTCCGCTATGAGTGAGGCGCTTCGGCTGACGGGGATCAGCAAGACCTATAACGCGGGCAAGCCCAACGCTCTGACCGTGCTCGAGAGTGCGGAGCTGATGCTGAATGCGGGCGAGGTGGTGGCTCTGGTGGCGCCCTCGGGGGCGGGCAAGTCGACGCTTCTTCATATTGCCGGGCTTCTGGACGATGCGGATGCCGGCGAGGTGGCGATTGGCGGGACGGTTTATACCGGGCGTTCCGACCGGCGGCGGACGGCGGCGCGGCGGGCCGAGGTGGGGTTTGTTTATCAATTCCACCATCTGCTGCCCGAGTTCTCGGCGGTGGAAAACGTGATGCTGCCGCAACGCGCCAACGGTGTTGGCGACGGCCCGGCGCGGGAGCGGGCGATGATGCTGCTGGATCAGGTGGGCGTCGCGCCGCGGGCCGAGAACCGTCCGGCGGCCCTTTCTGGCGGTGAACAACAGCGTGTGGCCTTCGCCCGCGCCATGGCCAATGCGCCGTCCGTGCTTCTGGCGGATGAGCCGACGGGCAACTTGGACCCTGCGACATCCGACCGGGTGTTCGACGTTCTGATGCAGACAGTGCGCGACACTGGCCTTGCCGCGTTGATTGCCACCCATAACCCGGAACTGGCCGCCCGGATGGACCGAACCTTGCATCTGGAAAACGGACGACTGGTCTGACGGATTTTCCCGGCTTTCTTTGAACCTTTCGGCGTTCGGCACGTTGGTATTCCGAACAGCAATCGAAAGGAGAACCAAAATGAATTGGGACCAGATCGAAGGCAATTGGATGCAATTCAAAGGCAAGGCCCGGGAAAACTGGGGCGAGCTGACGGATGACGAAGTGGCGGAAGCCAAAGGCGACCGCGAACAGTTCATCGGTCTTTTGCAAGAGAAGTACGGCAAGGCCCGTGAAGAGATCGAACAAGAGGTCGCCGAATGGCAGAACCACCTGACCGGCGACAAGGCCGCATAAGATCCGCGCGAACCTCGTGTGAAGAAAGGCGTCTCAAACGGGCGCCTTTCTTTTTGTCTAGGTGGCGCGATCTGATAGTATGATGGCGCGATCCGATTTTTGTGCGGCGCCTTCAGATTGTATCTCTCGGGCAAGCCAAACGGCATTGATCGGATAGGAGAGTAAGATGAGTGATTTGAAAACCGCACTGGTGACGGGGGCGTCTTCTGGAATGGGCAAGGCCATCGCCAAGCAGCTTTTGAAAGATGGATACACCGTGGCGGTTGCCGCAAGACGGCTGGAAGCCATGCAGGATCTGGTTGACCTTGGTGCGCACGCCGTTCGGATGGATATTGCCGATACGAACAGCCTGACGGCTGCGACTGCCGAGATCCGCGAAAAGGTGGGCGCGATCGATATCCTCGTCAACAACGCGGGTTTTGGTCTTTACGGGTCGGTCGAAGAGGTGCCGATCGACGACGCGCGCTATCAGTTCGAGGTCAATCTGTTCGGACTGGCGCATCTGACCCAGCTTCTGATCCCGGACATGCGCAAAGCGGGGCGCGGCAAGATCATCAATATCTCGTCCATGGGCGGGCGGATCTATACGCCCCTTGGCGCGTGGTATCACGCAACGAAGCATGCGCTTGAAGGGTTCTCGGACTGTCTTCGGATCGAGTTGAAAGGCTTTGGCATCGATGTCGTCGTCGTACAGCCGGGCGGCATCGATACCGGCTTTGCCGATGTTCTGGACGGGCCAATGCAAAAGCATTCGGGGGAGGGACCCTACAAGCGCATGGTCGAGCGGATTGCCGAAGGCACGCGCCAGATGTACGAGCGCGGCCGCGCATCCCCGCCGGAATTGATCGCGGGCGTCGTATCGGATGCCGTGAAAGCCCGTCGCCCCAAGACGCGCTATGTTGCCGGCTTTGCCGCCAAGCCATTGATGTGGATCCGCCGCTGGCTGGGCGACAGGGCGTTCGACAGATTGATGCTGTCGCAGGTGAAGTGATGGCGGCTGGGCGGTTTTCGATCGACATGGGCTGGACGGCGATCCTGTCCGGCCTCGGGATTGAGGCCCAGGATGTCCTGCGCCATGCCGATCTGCCGCTGGATCTTCTCCAGCGCGATGCAGCCAGCGTTTCGACGGCGGAGTATTTCCGCCTGTGGCACGCGCTGGATGCCTTGTCCGACGACCCGGAATTTGCGCTGACCCTTGTCGAGATCCTGACCCCGGATGTGTTCAGTCCGGTTCTGTTCGCCTGCCTTTGCAGCGGATCGATGAACGCGGCGCTGGACCGGCTGGCCGCCTACAAGCCGATCATCGGACCGATGGAGCTTGAGATTGATGTCGGGACAGACAGCACTTCGGTGGCCATTCGCGGTCTTCCGGGCGCGGTGCCGCCGCCCGCCAATCTGATGGCGTTTGAGCTGGCATTTTTCGTGCAGCTGGCGCGACTTGGTCTCCGTGACAAGGTGGTTCCGCTCCGCGTGGAGACGCCGGTGGATCTGGCCGCGCCGGACGCCATGGCGCGATGGTTCGGCGTCCGTCCGCGAACGTCAGAGACCGCGCGCGTCGTCTTTGACGCCACTGATGCAGCGCGCCCCTTTCTGACCGCCAGCCCGGCCATGTGGGCGGCGTTCGAGCCGTCGCTGAAGGCGCGGTTGGCCGACACCACGCGGTCCAGCACTATGCGTGACCGCCTGAGCGCCTGGCTGAACGAGGCGATCCCGTCGGGCGACGTCAGCAAGGACACCGCGGCCCGCGCGTTGGGCGTCAGCGGGCGCACGTTGCAGCGCCGCCTGGCCGAAGAAGGGTCCAGCTTTCAGGCGGAACTGGCACGGGTGCGTGAAGCCCTCGCGCGGCATTACCTGAGCGACACCACTCTCAGCACGGGCGAGATCGCTTTTCTTCTGGGCTATGTCGAGCAGAACAGCTTTTACCGGGCATTTTCCGATTGGACCGGTACGACACCGGAGGCGTTTCGTCGGGCGGGTTAGCGCCTGTCGCGGGTGCCGGCTTGATCCAGATCATGGCGGGGGACCCTTTTGCTGGCCCAGACTGGGCCAGAGGAGGACCTGCCATGTGGACCAAGACACTTGCACTTCTGACGATCCTTGCAACCTTGCCCGGTGAGGCCCTGTCCGACACGACCATGGGCAAGACCCTGTTCCAGATCCACTGCGCGATGTGCCATGGCGCGACGGCAACCGGCAATGGTCGCATCGCGGGCGTGCTGACCATACCGCCGCCGGATCTGACCATGCTTGCGCGAAGCTATGAAGGCTTTCCGACCGACTACGTGGTCCGCCGGATCGACGGGTCGGAGCGCTTGAAGAGCCACGGCGACCCGATGCCGGTCTACACGCTGCTGTTCGAAGGCCCGATGGAGGTTCTGGAGACACCAACCGGGGCCGAGATCGCCGCGCCGGAAGCCATTGCCGACATCGTGGCGTGGCTGGAGAGCATTCAGCGCTAGGCGGTGTGCGATGCGCTGACACGGGCGTCCTCGGCGCGGGTATGCAGATCTGATGCGACGTGGCATCCTGAACTGACGCTAGGGAAGGGATGCCAGCATGATTTCAACACAAGAGATGACCGAGAGGACGTACGCCTATGCCAAGGCCTGGAGCAGCAATGACCCGGAGGGCGTCGCGAGCTTCTATGCCGAGGATGGCGAGATCACGATCAATGGCGGTGATCTGATCAAGGGACGCGCCGCCGTGGCCGAGATGGCGGCAGGCTTCTATGCGGAGTTTCCCGATCTGGTCGTGCACTGCGATGACTGCCGGATTGCGGGGCAGAACGCGCTCTTTTCCTGGACGCTGGAAGGACACCATTCCGAGACGGGAAACTATGTGAAAGTCCCCGGATGGGAGGAATGGGAACTGACAGAAGACGGGTTTGTCGCTGTCAGCCGCGGGCGTTTCGACGCGGCGGAGTATGACCGGCAGGTTGCGGGCGGCTAGGCCTTCTGCGTCAGCGCGATGCCGGCCGCCATCAACGCGATCCCGCCTGCGCGGGTCAGTGACAGGGGCGAGATCCGCGCGCCGAAAAGACCGAAATGGTCAATCGCCGCAGCGGCGACCAGTTGGCCCAGCAGCACGAAGAACACCGCATTGCCGATGCCGAAATGCGGCGCGATCCACGTGATGGAGAGGACGTA
>CAZMKY010000575.1:0-5094 GCA_964566835.1 uncultured Rhodobacterales bacterium | reverse complement strand
GATCGACGGCGCGTCACCGTGGAAGGTCTTCCGCTATATCCAATTGCCGAAGATGAAGACGGTTCTGACCATCGCGATCCTTCTGCGCTTCATGGACAGCTTCAACATTTACACCGAGCCTTTCGTCCTGACAGGCGGCGGACCCGGCAACTCGACCACGCTTTTGTCGATCGACCTTGTGAAGATCGCTCTGGGCCAGTTCGACCTTGGACCTGCAGCCGCGATGAGCCTGATCTACTTCGCCATCACGCTTCTGGTGTCGTGGCTCTTCTATACCCTCATGACGAAGGATGACGCGAAATGAGAAAACGGTCCCTCATTCCGATCCTCTACATCCTGTTCCTGCTGCTGCCGATCTATTGGCTGGTCGCGATGAGCTTCAAGACGACGCAGGAGATCCTTGGCGGTTTCAGCTTGTTTCCGCAGACCTTCACGCTGGACAACTACCGGGTCATCTTCACGGATCCGACTTGGTACTGGGGCTATATCAACTCGATCATTTACGTGTCGCTGAACACTGTGATCTCGGTCGCTGTCGCCCTGCCTGCAGCCTATGCCTTCTCGCGGTATCGGTTCTTGGGCGACAAGCAGCTGTTCTTCTGGCTCTTGACCAACCGGATGGCACCGGCGGCGGTCTTTGCCCTGCCCTTCTTCCAGCTTTATTCATCTGTCGGCCTGTTCGACACCCACCTTGCCGTGGCGCTGGCCCATTGCCTCTTCAACATCCCGCTTGCGGTCTGGATTCTTGAAGGTTTCATGGGAGGCGTCCCGAAGGAGCTTGATGAGACAGCCTATGTCGATGGCTACTCGTTCCCGCGCTTCTTCGTTACGATCTTCCTTCCGACCATCAAAGCGGGTGTCGGCGTCGCGGCCTTTTTCTGCTTCATGTTCTCTTGGGTTGAGCTTCTGTTGGCGAAAACGCTGACGGCGGTCGAGGCCAAGCCCATCGCCGCGACAATGACGAAGACAGCGTCGTCGGCAGGATACGAGTTGGGCCTACTGGCGGCGGCGGGCACGCTGACCATCATTCCGGGGGCCATCGTGATCTACTTCGTGCGCAACTACATCGCGAAGGGCTTCGCCCTGGGGAGAGTGTGATGAGAACAGGCCTTCTGAGCCTCGCCCTTCTGGCGGCGAACCCGGCCTTTGCCCAAGGCTGGGGCAATGTGGCCAAGAAAGAAGAAGAGACCGGGTTTTCCTGGACGCAACCGCTTTGGCCATCCTTCTGGATGGCGTGGACACCGGCAACCTTTGCGCTTTTCTGCGGAATCTTCGGAGCCATTGCCCTGATCGGTCTGCTTGAAGGCTTCCGCTATCGGGACGGTTTGGAACGCAAAGGCGTTCTGGGCCTGACGACGACACTTGGTGACCGGTTGTTCATCACACTGCTTGGCAGCGCCTATATTTTCCTCGCCTGGCTTGGATTTATCGGCCAACCCATATGGTGGCCTCTGGCGATCAGCATCGTCTGGGGCATCTTTTGTTTCCGAAAAGTCTAATTTCCGCTTTGGATTACGAAAAGCTTAGTATTTACTCGATGCGCGTAACGAGTGAGCGGTTGCAACCAATGGGATGGCAATGAAAAAGAAGAAAAGCGACCTGCTGACGGAAGTAGAACTGGAGTTCATGAACGAGCTCTGGGCCTTGGGCGAGGGAACCGTCCGAGAGGTTCTGGCGCGCCTGCCGCAAGATCGGAACCTTGCTTACACGTCCGGCGCGACCATCCTGCGCATCCTTGAGCAAAAGGAATTCGTGACCAGCCGGAAAGAAGGCAAAAGCCACGTCTACATCCCAGCACTGCGCAAGGACGCTTACCAGTCACGTTCGCTGAAAGACCTTTCGGCCAAGCTCTTTGACGACACCCCCGCCTCGTTGGTGGCGCGTCTCGTCAATGACGATGAACTGACAGAAGAAGCATTGGGGCAAATCCGGGCGCTTGTGGATCGGAGGTTGAAAAATGATACCGGTTGAGACACTGCTGGATGCCTTTGTGAATGCGAATATTCTGTTTTGTGTGGCCTATCTTCTTTGCCTTGGCGTACGTGAAGGCATGAAGCTACTGGGGTTTGAACAAGCCTTTGGCGTTCAACTCCGACTTTTCAACATCGTCTTTTTCTCGGTCATTCTGGCACCTTTCGTGGTTCTGGGGTTCAGCGCCCTGGAAGCGATTGGTCTTTTGCCAAACGTCAAACTGAACCTGTCTGATGCTGTCGTGGCGCATTACCTCAACGGTGGGTTCGAGATGAAGGCGGCGGACTTAGAAGGTTTGATCCTGATGCGGGACAACCTTCTGTTGAACCTGTCTAACGGCGCAGGCCTTGTGGCGCAGGGGTTGATCCTGATCTTCCTGGCCGGCTTTGCTATCGGGACGATACGCCTGATCTATTCGGTCGCCTGTCTCCACAGGATCGTCTCGCACAGCTATGCGTGGCGCCGCTTCGGGCGTGTGCGGATCCGTCTGTCGGATCGCACCTTGGTGCCCTTCTCGACACGCGGGCTCTGGAACTACTACGTCATTTTGCCATCGTCGATGCTGACGCAATCGAGCGAGATGAAAGTCTCGCTCGCGCACGAATTTCAGCATATTCGGCAAGGCGATCTGGCGTGGGAAATCGCGCTGGAGCTTCTGAAGCCGCTCTTTTTCCTGAACCCCTGCTACCACGCATGGAAGCGGCAGGTTGAAGAGCTGCGGGAATTCGACTGCGATGCGAATGTCCTGCTGAGGGGACGGATCGACATGCGGTCTTATTGCGAGACGCTGTTGTCGGTGTGCCAGAATTCGCTACGTCGCGACCGGGCGTTCGTGATCGCTGTGCCGAAGGTGACGCTGGTCACAGCCGACCGCACATCCAAGCGCGATGGCAAGATGAGCCTGCTGGAATACCGCGTGCTGTCGGCGCTCAACACGCGGCGCATGATGCATTCCAAGCTGGTCCTGACGGCCTTGGCTGTGCCTTTGGTCCTGATGATGGCAACGACAACCATCGCCATTCAGCGCCCGGGCGATTGGAGCCATGATCGGTTGATGCTGTCCACCGTGGTCAACCTTGAACGGATGGACGAAATCAACCGCCTGTCGACCTTTGGACGGATCCGGAACTGACCCCTTTGGACGGCCTCATGATGGGCCGTCCGCCTTTGTCAGCGCCCAGAACCTGATCGGAAGCAGCGTGGCTGCAACCACGAGGCCCAGCGTATAGCCAAGCCAGATGCCCACGGCCCCGAAGCCCAAGACAAAGCCAAGGACATAGCTGGCGGGCAGAGCAAGCGGCCAGTAGGCGATCAGGGTGATGACCGTCGGTCGGTTCATGTCCGATATTCCCCGCAAGGCGCCAAGCGAGGTGCCTTGGACGCCATCCGCGATTTGCAGGAATGCGACGATCAGGAAAAGCGTTACCGTCAGATCGATGACGCCCGGATCGTCGGACATCGATTCCGCCAGAACCCGCCCCAGCGCGATAAAAACGATCGCCGCCAAGGTTTGCCAAAGCGAGACCATGAGGAAAGACGCTTTCAGGATCGGACGCAGGCGTGCCCTGTTGTCACCTCCAACGGCCTGTCCGACACGGATCGACGCGGCCCCGGCCATGCCAAGCGGGATCATGTAGGCCAGCCCGCCCAAGGCGTTGACGATTTGGTGCGCGGCGAGTGCTTCAGCCCCAAGCCACCCCATCATGATACCGATGACGGCATAGGCGCCGCCTTCCCCGGCATAGCCGAGGCAGATCGGCAAAGCCTCTTTCGTTTGCGCCCAGACGTCGGACCACACGACACGGACCTTCTGCCGAAACGCCGCCAAACCCCGCGCACGCGATAACACCAAGAGCGCGGCGAACAGAGAAACGCATTGCGACAATATGCTGGCCAAACCGGCGCCCAGAATCCCAAGATCGAGCACATGAATGAAGGTGTAGTTCGCCGGCACGTTGAAGAGCACGCCAAGATAGGACAGCCCGACAGCTGTCCAAGGCCAGTCGACGGCATCGAAAAGCGACTTCAATCCGAAGAACAACGTAAACGGGATGATCCAGATCGCCATAGCGGTCCAATAGGGAAAGAGGATGGCGAGCACCTCCTCCGGTTGGCCAAGCGGGCCGAGAAGTGGGTAGACCGCCATCATCAGAAGCGTCCCTGCCCCGCCACCGATAAGGCAGAGCAAGAGACCGGACCTGAGCGCCAGTGCGACCCGCGCGGGATCACCGGCACCGTCGGCCTGACTGATCTGGACAGAGATCACTGTGACCACACCCCATAGGGCAGAAATCAGGATGATCAGCACGGCCGTGGTCACACCGGCAGCCGCCAAAGGCACCGTTCCCAAGGGAGAGATCATGAAGGTGTCGACAACGCCGATCAGTAGGGCCGCGGCCAGCCCGACCATCAAAGGGACGGCCAGTTTGATCAAAGGCCAGATTTCAGCGCGCGTCGTCGCGGGTGACGAAAAAGATTGGTCTGTCATGGTTTATCCGCCGGGCAAGGCCCGGTTCAAAAATCGCGTTTGGAGACCCACGCCTCCGTGAATTATCGGCTGTCAGCCGCGCGGTGGATAAATCATGTGTCTGGTCCTTGATCGGACTGTGAATGTTCGGACGGCTTACTGGAATACCCCGCAGCCGTCCAGTCTTGGCATGTCAGTATGGTGCCTCAACATCGCCCATGCGGACATAGACGGACTTCAACTCGCTATAGTGGTTGATCGCTGCCTTGCTGTTTTCCCGCCCGACGCCCGAGGCTTTGACACCGCCGAAGGGGGCTTCGACAGGCGCGTCGTTGTAGGAGTTGATGAAGCAGCTTCCAGCCTCCAACTGGCCGATGACGCGGTGCCCGCGCGACAGATCCCGCGTGAAGACCCCGGCGCTGAGCCCGAAGGCCGTGTCGTTGGCCCGCGCGATCACGTCCGCTTCGTCTTCGAAATCGAGAACTGCCATGACCGGTCCGAAGATTTCCTCGCGGGCGATCGTCATGTCATCTGTGACGTCGGCGAAGACGGTTGGCTCCAGATAGAAACCATCTCGCTCTACGCGCCGTCCTCCGGCGACAAGACGCGCGCCTTCCGCTTCGCCCTTGGCAATATAGCCTTGCACGATCTCCATC
>CAZMKY010000574.1:0-7830 GCA_964566835.1 uncultured Rhodobacterales bacterium | reverse complement strand
GCAGCCAACCTTGCGGCGCGCGTTTCCGCGAAGGTGTCATAGCTGCCCTGGTAAAGCGTCAGCCTGCGATCTTCCAAATGCAGGATCCCGTTTACCGCGCGGTTCAAAAGCCCACGGTCGTGGCTGATGACGATCACACTGTAGGGATAGCGGGACAGGTAGTCTTCTAGCCAAAGCGCCCCTTCCAGATCGAGATAGTTGGTCGGCTCGTCCAGCAAAAGAAGGTCCGGTGCCGAGAACAAGACACCCGCCAAGGCCACGCGCATGCGCCAGCCGCCCGAAAACGCGGAGCAGGGCATGGCCTGTTCGGCCTCTGTGAAGCCCAGACCACGCAGAATGGTCGCGGCGCGTCCTTCGGCAGACCACGCATCAATGTCGGCCAATCGCGTCTGGATGTCGGCAATCCGAGACGGGTCTGTTGCCGTTTCGGCCTCGCTCAGTAGCGCCGCACGTTCCGTGTCTGCTTCCAGCACCGTGTCCAGAAGCGAGGTCTCTGACGAAGGCACTTCTTGAGCAACGCCGCCAATGCGTGCGCCCTTCGGGACATGAATGTCGCCGCCTTCCAAGGCCAGCTCGCCCCGGATCAATCGAAACAGCGTCGTTTTTCCAGTGCCGTTGCGACCCACGAGGCCGATCTTGTGACCCGCCGGAATCTGCGCCGATGCCCCTTCGAACAGGGGGCGGCCCTCGATTGCGTAGGTGATGTCTTCGATCCGGATCATGGGGCGCGGCGTAACAGGCAAGTGCTGCACAGAAAAGAGCGCGCATTCGAAATTGATGGCCAAGTGCCGCAGGTGTCATCCGACACAGAGCGTCTTTTCATCGGGCGGGCCGCGTGTTAGGCGGGCCGCGAAATTTCACGGATGGCGATTGAGTCCATTCGATCAGACAAGAGGTAAGACAACATGGCAACCGAACGCACACTGAGCATCATCAAGCCGGATGCAACGAAGCGGAACCTGACGGGCAAGATCAACGCCAAATTCGAAGAAGCTGGCCTGACCATTGTCGCCCAGAAGCGCATCCACCTGAGCAAGGCGCAGGCTGGCGAATTCTACAAAGTTCACGCTGAGCGTCCTTTCTACGATGAGCTTTGCGAATTCATGGCCTCGGCCCCGGTCGTCGTTCAGGTTCTCGAAGGCGAAGGCGCAATTGCCAAGAACCGCGAAGTCATGGGTGCAACGAACCCTGCTGACGCAGAGCCCGGCACCATTCGCGCTGAGTTCGCAGAGTCGGTTGGCGAGAACTCCGTCCACGGTTCGGACGCACCAGAAACCGCTGCGGAAGAAATCGCATACTTCTTCGCCGGTCTCGAAATCGTCGGATAATCCTTCGGACCACCAAGATTGAATGGGCCGCCCGATTTGGGCGGCCTTTTTCATTCAGGCAAGACGCCAATGCGATAGGCTTCCGGAGCTTCCACGGCATCGGCCAAAAGTCTCGCGTTGCGGCGATTGGCCTTGAAGCCCGCGTCGAAAATGTCGCCGATGATCGGGATCGATCCGATTGCCCAATCGAGACCGACATTGACCGTCATCTGAGCGATCGTCGATTTTGACGCTCCCAATTGCCAGGCCGTTGCAACGATGTAGACCCCGGGCAGAAGCGCTAGGGTGTCACCAATGCCGGGCGCCAGTCCCAGGAGCGTATCGGCACCAATGCGCCACCGCGTGCCCGGAATACGGAATGCACTGTCCATGAAACGGGCTATTCTGTTGACCCGCGCCAGCTTTTCCAGGGTTTCGTCAGTCGGTGCCATGTCAGGCCAACTGCAAGAAAAGCTTCGGGTTCCCGGAACCTTTCTCTAGCGGCGCTGACCCGTGCCGATCATGTCTAATATGGCTTCAATCCCGCTCGGCGCTGTCGTTGTCGCCTTGATGGCGTCAAATCGTTCGCGCAAAGCGTCTTTCTCGGGTCCCTTGCAATCGTTCCAAGGGCGGCCTTGCAGACCCATGATCAGGGCATAGTAGGCAATGAAATGTGGGCGCTGGCCTTGATCCAGAAGCTTTGCATATGCGGCGTCGCCACCAATCTCGCGTAGCGCTTCGGCATCCATGATGCCAGCGGCTTCAAACGCTTCGGCCATCGCCGGGCCGATATTCCGAATTTCCGTCAAGGGTGTCGACATGGAACGACGCTACACCGGGTTCTGCCGGAAGGAAATTCAGATGATGGCCCAGTCCTTGAACCGGAATGTTTCTGGCTTTTCACCCGGCACGTCAGGCACCTTTTCCACCGGTTCTTCGGTCATGATCAAAGGTGGCACTTCTGACGTCTTTCGACGGATCGGGCGTTCTGGTTCCTTGGCCATTTCGACCTCCTCTCACCCCACTGAAACGCGCAACCGCACCTTTTGGTTGCAAGATCAGCTAAGCCGGAGGCTTTGTTCCACTGTTGCCGGAAACCGGACAATTTCAGGGAATTGTTGCGTCATGGTAAATCGGCCGCTTCGGCGATCAGGTCCCGCCCCATCTGCTGCATCAATTCCAGCATGTCGAGCATGACCCAGTTCTCAGCAATCTGGCCGCGGCCCGGTCCCACATTCACGCAGCGGTAGAAATCCATCACACGGAGTGTCAGGGCCTTGCCGGTTGCCTTGACGCCCAGATAGTCACCCTGATGCGTCATTGTCATGGAAGGCCAGCCTGAAATGGCGGCGTAGTTTCCTTGCCCGATCCGACAGTAGTGATTGCCGCCTTTGCGATCAGGGAAAGCGGTCAGGAACGGGCGGCGGTGATCTTGGACAAATCCGTCCCAACGCGCGTTGGATCCGATCATGGCAGGCCCATACCACATCATGTCATCTGCCCAGACGCCCGTGCTGCCCGTCTGACCCTCCGACGTCATGGTTTCAGGATCAAAGACATGAAGATCCCCGATCATGCGCTCGATAATGTCCAGTGTCTGTTCGCCTTGGTCACCGACAGGATGAACGCCATCCAGCGTCGCCGGTGCAGGGAATGTGATCTCGGTGCCATGCATGTGCGGCACGCTGAGTCTGCCGGTCTGGCGAAGCAGGTCGGGGATGTCGAGGATGATGCGCGCAAGCACGATCTGGCCGTTCTCGATGCGATAGAATTCGCCAGCGCGAAGGAAAACCAGACGTCCGTGGGGGCGAATGCCCCAAAGCGGCTGCGCGAAAGTACCGACATAGTGACAGACGGAAGCGACCCACTGCCCGCCTTCTGCACGGCGGTTATGGCCAGAAAGAAACAAGAGATCGCGCCGCTCGACATGTCCAAATGCGTTTAGAAGTGCCGCAAAGAATTCTTTGCTGACGTCTTGCCGTCCGGTCAATTGTTCGACGGGCGAGGACACGTCCCAAGTGACATCCGGAGCGATCAACCGTTCCAAAGCGGCTTTATCACCCGCTGCCGACTTCCGAAGATTTTCAATTATTTCAGAGGCGTTTGGAAGGTTTCTCATGTTCCCGAGTCCTATTTTGCAAACGTATGCAAAAAATCGTTGTCACGAAGCGAGGCCTGAGTCTAGGCTAGTTGTCAGCAAAAGCGCATTTCCGCGCCAGCCACCCGGGGGGACACTATGGCGGAAATTCAGCTCAACAACGTATCGAAGCGTTGGGGCAGTTTTGTTGGTGTGGAAGACTTCAATCTGACCATTGCTGATCAGGAGTTTCTGGTGCTGCTCGGGCCGTCTGGCTGCGGCAAGACCACGACAATGCGCATGATCGCCGGACTGGAAGATGCCAGCGGCGGCGAAATCAAGATCGGTGACCGTGTCGTCAATGATCTGGAGCCGAAGGATCGCGACATCGCCATGGTGTTCCAGTCCTATGGTCTTTACCCGAACATGAACGTCTACGAGAACATCCGCTTCCCGCTGAAGGTGCGGAAGATCCCGACGGACGAACATCATGAACGCGTGATGCGCGCAGCCGCGATGGTGGAGTTGGAGCCGTTCTTGGAGCGCAAGCCCGCCGCCCTGTCTGGCGGTCAGCGGCAGCGCGTGGCTCTTGCGCGTGCCATCGTTCGCAAGCCGTCTGTCTTTCTCATGGACGAGCCTTTGTCGAACCTTGATGCGAAGCTTCGGGTGTCGACACGGGCGCAGATCAAGAACCTCAGCCACGAATTGAAGGTCACGACGATCTATGTGACGCATGACCAGATCGAAGCGATGACCTTGGCCGACCGGGTTGTGGTCATGAAGCAGGGCGTCATTCAACAGGTCGGCGCGCCAACGGATATCTATGATCGCCCGGCCAACACCTTCGTCGCCAGCTTCATCGGCAGCCCAGCGATGAACCTTGTCGCAGGGCAGCTTTCTGGCGGTGTTTTCCGCGCTGAGGGCGTGGAGGTCACTGGCCTTTCGGCGCCAGACGGCAACGTGACGTTGGGGTTCCGTGCCGAGGATGCTGAAGTCGTTGAAAGCGGCGGTGAAATCCAAGCTCCCGCATATTCGGTCGAGCTTCTGGGCGACGCCACAATGATCACGGTGCGCATCGGAGATGCGCTGGTGTCTGTGAAGGCACACAAAGAATACCGCGCCAATATCGGTGATCCCGTCGGGATCTCGGTGCCGGCACGGATATGCCACCTGTTTGACAGCAAAACAGAGGCACGGATCGGAGACTGAATCTTCGGCAAGAACTGGATCGGGAGGCGTCCGGACGCGCCCCGACCAAACACAAGAGAGGCTGTGCACGGCCTCAAACACAGGGAGACTAGAACATGTACATGAAGACATTTGCACTGGCCGGTGCTTTGTCGGTGGCAGCTTCGGCGCTGTTCGCCGGCGGACATACCGCTGACGGATGTGGCATCGAAAGCGGCCGCATCAGCATCGTCGGCAACGAATTCCCGGCAATTCAGACCGTGGGCGCAGGCGCTGTGTCCTGCGGTGAGGCCGCGGGCGTTGAAGCAAGCTCGAACCTGACGGCAGATCACCAGAAGATCAATCTGGCTGGTATGAGCGGCAACCCGGCAGAATACACCACCGCGATCATCGCAAACTCTTCCATCGTTGCATTGATGAACGACGACGTGATCCGTCCCCTGGACGATCTGGTTGCCAAGCATGGTGATGGCCTGAAGCCGAACCAGCTGATCACGATCAACGGCAACGTGATGGCGGTGGCGTTCATGGCCAACGCGCAGCACCTCGTCTATCGCGCGGACGTTCTGAGCGAGATCGGTGTCGAGCCGCCGAAAACCTATGAAGACATGCTCGCAGCGGCTCAGATGATCCGCGAAAAGGGCATCATGGAAAACCCGGTTGGCGGCGCTTATGCGGCCGGTTGGAACCTGGCTCAGGAATTCAACAACATGTTCCTCGGCTATGGCGGTCAGCATTTCGAAGCGGGTTCGGCTGAGCCAAGCGTCAACTCGGAAGCCGGTGTTGCGGCACTCGAGATGATGAAGTCGCTTTCGGAATACATGAACCCCGACTTCCTGACCCACGACTCGAACGCCACTAACGCCGAATATCGCGCTGGCAACGTCGCGCTCATGAACATGTGGGGCAGCCGCGCCGCAACCATGACTGATGCAGAAGGTGTTCCGCAGGAAGTCATCGACGGTTTTGCAATTGCGGGCCCGATGACGGTTGGCGGTGGCTCCACCCCGGCTTCGACGCTGTGGTGGGATGGTTGGACCGTCGCAAAGAACATCAGCGACGAAGAAGCCGAAGCCACGTTCCTCGCCATGAAGGCTGGTATCGATCCGGCCATTCTGGGCGATGATGAAGTCGCCAAGCAGGCCGTTTGGCTGATCGACGGCTACCAGCCGACCGACGCTGCCATCGGTGTTTTCGCTGCGGCCAATGCCGGCACCATCCCTTACCCGATGCTGCCTTACATGGGCCTGATGCACACCGCACTTGGCAACGAACTGGCCGACTTCATGCAGGGCAAGGAATCTGCAGAGCAGGCGCTGGCTGATGTCGAAGCTGCATATCGCGCAGCGGCGAAGGAAAAGGGTTTCCTTCAGTAAGACCTTGAATGGCCCGCGTCGATGTGGGCCGTGACGCGGGGGTGGCTCTGCCTCCCCCGCACCCCCTCCGGGATATTTCTGGACCAATGAAAGGTCCAATGGGGCGCTAAGACGATGAAACACAGATCATTCTTCTGGTTTTTCCTGCCAACGGCAGCGGCGATGCTGATCTTCATCGCGGCACCCATCGTTTCGATCGTGACGCAGTCGTTCCACGTTCCGCACGAAGCCGTTCTGATTGAAACCGAGAATTGCGGCCCGTTCGGCTGCACGGTCTCGACGGCAATCGATCAGGACGCGACGGCCGAGTTGCGCGAGGCAGAGCCTTTGGGCCGCTTCGTGGGACTGGATATCTACAAAGACCGCGGCCACCTTGCGACGAATGAAATCGCAGAAGCCTGGGCATCATCCGAAAGCTTTGCCGAGTTCAGGAAGACGGTATTCAACCTTCCGTTCTACCGGGCACTGGCCTTCACCCTGACGTATACCTTCGTGGTCACGCCTTTGCTGATCATCCTAGGATTTGCCATCGCCGTGTCGGTCAATGCTTTGAACAAGCGCCTCAAGGGGCTTGTGATCTTCTTCTCGCTGCTGCCGATGATCGTGACGCCACTTGTCGGCTCGCTGATCCTGTTCTGGATGATTGACAGCCGGGGCGTCCTTGGCAACTTCATCTCGTATCTGGCAGCCGATCCCGACCTGAGCCTGAAGGCTTCGACGCCTTTGATGTGGATCTCGCTTATCGTTTACGGGATCTGGTCGTCGGCACCCTTTGCTTTCGTTGTCTTCTACGCAGGCCTTCAGACCGTGCCACAGGATACCTTGGAAAGCGCGCAAATCGACGGCGCAACACGTTGGCAGCAGATCCGCTTTGTCGTCATTCCGCATCTGATGCCGCTCGTGACTTTCGTCGCGCTGATCCAGTTGATGGACAACTTCCGCGTCTTTGAGCCGATCGTTGGTTTCACGGCATCCGCGCATGCGACTTCGCTCAGTTGGATTATCTTCAACGACCTTGGCGGAGAAACGCAGCAGCTTTCGGCCGCCGCGACGACGTCGGTGCTGACCATTCTGGGTGTGGCCGTGCTTCTGTCACCGGTCCTTGTGCGCACATGGCGTGATTTCCGTGGAAGGAGCCACTGATGTCGACTGCTCGCAAACAGCCTTTGGGCCTGCGCCTTGGTCTCTGGGCTTTCGTTGTCGTCTGGCTGATGATCGCCGCATTCCCTTTCCTCTGGACCTTCTGGGGGTCGTTCAAGGTCGAACTCGACTTCTTCTCCATCGCTGATTGGACCAATGCCCTCACCGGCGCCAACACCGAGCGTGTCTCGGGCAGTCCATTCACCGGGGCGGGGTACTACGGCGCATGGATTCAGGAAGAATTCTGGCGCAATGCCATCAACACGACGATCGTCTGTATCTTCGTGGTGGCCACGTCCCTCACAATCGGCACGCTTGGTGCCTATGCGTTGTCGCGGTCATCGCACAACTATGTCTTCTGGTTGCTGATCACGGCGCTGATCTTCCGCGCCGTTCCGCCGATCACACTGGTCTCGGGCTACTTGCCTGTCTTCTTCCAGTACAACATCTGGGGCTTCCTGCCGACGTCGATCATCGTGCTGGTTGCGATCAACCAGCCCTTTACGCTTTGGATGCTGCATTCCTTTTTTGAATCGATCCCGAAGGAGTTGGACGAAAGCGCCAAGGTCGACGGCTGCACCCAGTTCCAGGCCTTCCGGCGTGTCATCATTCCTGTCATGTGGCCGGGCGTGATCACGACAGGGCTTTTCAGTTTCCTTCTGGCTTACAACGACTTTGCGGTGACAGCGATGGTGCTGTCTGAATCGAACCGCACGATGATCCCGGCAATCGCGGCATTCCT